>JAITKQ010000132.1 GCA_031278295.1 Spirochaetaceae bacterium
TTTCCCTCAGTCCAGCTTGCAGAAATCGTACCGTACATATACCTTTCCAGCCACTGTTTGCCGTAACCGGTATAGGTGGGCAGGATCAGATTAAAGTTACGAGTCAGCGTGTTGGTCGACATGGAAGCGCTGTCCGCCCCATGGAACGCGGCGGGCGTCAGTATAAACGAGTATGTCACCTGCCCAGTCTCGGATCCAAGTAAAGTTAAAGTATTTACAAAATTCTCCATACACAAGGCCTCCGTACCAAAGGATAAAGTTATAAGCTCGCCAGGGATACCGCCTGCAATGGCGGAGCTGGGGCTGCTATTGTTAGTCAGCATGGTGACAAGGCTGCCGGCGGGGAAGTTCGTCTCGTCCGAGCTTACAATGCTCCACGCCTTTTTTGACGAGTTGGGGCCGCTAGCGGCAAGATCGTAGTTGGGCCATATACTTTTGCCGCCGTTCAGGAATACCCCGCTTACTACCCCCAGCGTCCCGTCTATGGACTTGGAGCCCGGGTTAATATACACGCTGTTTTCGTCGCCCCAGTCCATCCCGACAAATACATCTGGAATTGGATTCAGCGCTTCCATCGCGCTTTTCAGGAAGCTGCTTTCGCAGGCCTGGAACAGCAGCGGCGCGGCGCATACGCCGAACAGTAGCAGTGTCTTTTTTATCGTTGTTTTATTCATAGCCCTCTCCTGACTAGGCATTTCAAAGCCGTATGTGTTTTCTTTACCCGATTTCACCGCAGTTCATCCTTGGCGCGGATCGTTACCCCAAACAGTACGCCCGCGCCAATCACCTGCGTAGTGGCGGCGTACCTGATGTACGGCTCAACATAGAACATTTCCCAGACGATCCGCACTCCGGCGGCACCGCCAAGCACCCATTCGTTGAATGACAGCTTGGAGTCCGAATCCAGATAGGCAAAGGCTCCGCCCGCGTCAAACTCTACAAAAAAGTGAAACATCCTCTGCCACAAGAAGTAGTAATTAAGCAAGTTTTTAAACCGCAAAAAGTACCACCTTACATTTCCGGTAACTTCCAGCACGGAAAAGGCCTCCGGTCCAAAATCAATGTTCATCATCGGATGGAAGCCGATGGACCACATTTCGTTAATTCGGAAATCCGCCAAACCTCCATATCCTACGGCGATTCCTCCGTTTGAATAGGTGTTTACCTCGCCGCCAAGCCCAAGTGACAGACTCATTTGAGCATAAGCGTTTACAGATAAAAATACAATTAACACTGAAAAAAAACAAATTTTTTTCACGCAGCCTCCCTGGCCCCTGTTTACGGTGGGGCCCGGTAAGCCCGCCGTAAACTTGTTCGCGCCTTTAGGGCGCCTGGAATTGGTAACGCCAACAAAAAATTATAACAGGCCCCTCGGTTGGATAATTCCCCAAAACGGAACAACCCTTGTAAACTGTGTAAACCCTCGCAAGATAGACCGCCATCCATGGACAGGAAGGTTCATTTACAGTTTACTTATCGGCAGAACAAGGCCATTTCTTAAAATCTGTTTTACGCCGGCGGACTCTAGGACGTCGTAGCGCAAAGTCTTGTGGCAGGGCCGCGGGAAGGTTAAAATGGCGGTATGAAGCGTTTAAAAATTGTCAGGCTGGAAGACCTTGTTCCGCGCACGGCGGAACTGTTCTGTAAAAAGAAGGCCGGCGGCTTCACGTACTCGTGGGGCGCGTTTGGCAAAGACTGCGTTTCCGGCCTGATGGTCGGCATAGTGGCTATGCCGCTCGCGATGGCCTTCAGCATAGCGGCGGGCTGCACCCCGGCGCAGGGCCTTTACACTGCCATAATCTCAGGCTTTTTTGTCAGCGCGCTCGGCGGAAGCCGTTTCCAGATAGCGGGGCCGACGGGCGCTTTCGTGGTGATAATCTACGGCATAGTCGCGCGGCAGGGCATGGCGGGCCTAACCGCCGCCACGATAATAGCGGGCATACTGCTGATCCTGATGGGCCTGTTCGGGCTTGGCAAATTCATCAAATACATCCCGTACCCCGTTACCACCGGATTCACCACCGGCGTTGGCCTTTTGATATTCTCTCAGCAGATAAAGGACTTTTTTGGCCTTGACATAGCGCAGAGCTCGCCTGAGTTTATCGAAAAATGGATACAGCATTTTAGCGCGGCCCGGACAATCGACATAACAACCCTTGCCGTAGGGCTTGGAACGATAGCCCTTATCGTCCTGCTGCGCCGTTTCGCCCCCCGGATACCGGGCGCGGCCGTGGCTGTGCTCGCGTCTACCGTGATCTGTCATTTTTTCGAACTGCCGACGCCCACGATAGGCGACGTATTTGGCAACATAAACGCCTCCGCGTTGCCCGCCCCGAATTTTCCCGCGATAAGCCTGTCCACAATCCGTGAGGTTTTTCCGGACGCCTTCTCCATAGCCCTGCTTGCCGCGATAGAATCACTGCTGTCCGCAGTTGTGGCGGACGGCATGACGGGCGACCGCCACAACTCCAACACGGAACTGGTGGCGCAGGGCGCAGGAAACATAGCCTCGGTAATTTTTGGCGGTATACCGGCGACCGGCGCCATAGCCCGGACGGCGACAAATATCAAATCCGGCGCGGTAAGCCCCGTCTCAGGCATCATACATTCCGTTACCCTCGTGCTCTTCATACTGTTCCTTGCGCCCGCCGCGACAATGATACCGCTCGCCTGCCTTTCCGCCGTCCTGATCGTGGTTTCGTGGGACATGAGCAACCTGGGGCGCTTTATCCGCATAGTAAAGACCGCTCCAAAAAGCGATATGTTTGTCCTGCTCTGTACGTTCATGCTGACGGTACTAGTCGATCTGACCTTTGCGGTAGAAATAGGCGTGCTGCTCGCGGTATTCCTGTTCATACGCAGGATGATAGAGATAGCGGACGTAAAACCGCAGAACAACGAACTGATAGGCGCCCTGTCGACGGGAAATACCGAAAAGGGTACGGAAAAGAACATCATGGCGCTTTACAGCAAGGATATTGAGGTTTACGAGATAGACGGCCCCTTCTTTTTTGGGGTGGCGGATATGCTGCAAAACATACTGCTGCATCTTGCGAGGCCTCCGAAAACGGTGATACTGCGGATGCGTGCCGTACCCGCGATAGATTCTACCGGCATAGCGGCGCTCGAATCGTTTATGATGAACTGCCGGAGCAGGAAAACCCGCCTTATCATCACCGAAATCCGTCCCCAACCCAAAAGCGCGCTGGAAAAAGCCGGCTTTACCGCCGCCTGCGGGCATGAGAATTTCATCGCCACGCTGGAAGAAGCGATAGAAAGTTGCACTTAGGTTGCGCTTAGATAGGTGCCGCCCGCGGCGGTGGAAAAATTCTGTTGTACGCGCCGCTTATCACTTCGCCGAGTACACGTTCCTCCGGCAACGCGCCGCGTAACAAGTCCCGGTAAAGCAGTTTCGCGTTTTCGTAATCTGCGTCCGTATCGACGGTGAGGCGCATGGACGGGCAGCGCCACTTTGCCGGCGCGAGCGGGCGGTGCAAGGCAAAGGAATGTCCGTTTTCGTACAGGTAGGGGCAGACGTGCTCGCGGTGGTACGGCGTTTTCGCCTCCCTTTCGGCCCTTAAAAGGGCCGAAACCGCAAGCGATTCCACGCCGGCGCCGTATGGCAGCCCCGCAAAGCCCGCGTAGTCCGCGCCGAGAGAAGCAGCCTCGACGTTTATGGTTTCCGCCGCGTCGCAAAACACAAAGGGGTTGTCTCCTGTGGCGCGGATGATTCTGCATCCCCCCTCCCCTTCCAGGCCGAAATGCCGGATCGCCGCGCGGAAACGTCCCAGAACATCGTACTTTGAACCGGCAAATAACTGAAAACCGGCGGACACGGCGAGCTCCCTGAAGGTACTGGCCGAATCTTCCGGACAGGCAAGGATACGCAGCGCGGCGGGGACCCGCGCCAGGGCTTCCATCACGCGGAGGACAAGCGGCTCCCCGCCAAGCGGAAGGAGCGCCTTACGCGGCAGACGGCTAGAATCAAGCCGCGCCTGAAGTATTATTACCGTCATACCTGCATCCTAAGCGGGATTTTGAAAGGCGCCTGGCGCCTATTCCCTTGCCTTGATAATTTTGGCAATGACCGTCATTATACCGAGTGACAAAATCATGGTTTTTCAAAACAGCGTGATCCATTTTAGGATACCTCCTCCACAGGCAGCGCGTTACGAGGCTCAAGGCCAGGCCGCTTGCCGCTACGGACGCGATTTGCCCCGAAACATCGGCGCTCACCGCGTGCATCAAAAATATGTTGCCCGGATCTTCTTTCAGCGCCAGCTTTTGGATAAGCCGTGACGTCATCGGGAAGGCGGAAATGCCTGCCGCGCCGATCATCGGGTTTATCTTTTTCTTTAGAAACAAATTTATGAATTTGGTAAACAAAAACCCGCCTACCGTATCGAGGATAAACGCGAAAAGGCCGGGTATTTTCAGCGTGTCTGCGGTCAGGAAGCTTTCGGCCTTGAGGGTAAAGGCGATTGTAATCCCAAGGAGAAGCGTCATCAGGTTGGAAAGATAGAAAACCTTGCGGCAAAAATTCCATTTGCCGCAAGTATATGCGCGGGCCGGCCTTTCATACAAGGAGGCCTGTCAGTGGTTTTACATTTACAAAAATTTTTCATGTATTCTGGCGCATTTCCGGCCCTTCGTGCCGGAAATCGGGCTTTGCGGGGTTCCGCGAGGCAAGCCCCTTGGGTTGCCCCTCCAATCCCTTGCGCTCTTCGTACACGACGGCTTTTTCGGCAATGTCGGCTGGTAAATGCAAAATTACCGGCTATGATTCAGCCTTCGTTGAGAGGCTGCGGACAAAGGGCCAGCGTACGGACAGACGGGCAGCCGCATCGTCAGCGCCGTGTGAGTCCGTAAAGACGCCGAAACAGCTTGCGCCTGAACCGGAAAGGCCGTGAAAAAGTGCGCCGCACCGCTTTATATCCCGCAAAACAGAATCGTAAATACGGTTTACGGGCTCCGTTTCAAGAAAAACCGGTAAAAAATCGTTGGTAAAGCGCCATTCCGCCGGGTTTTTTGTCAACTCGACCGGTAAATCCTCCTTTGAATACGTTTTTTGCGCCGGAAGTGTATTCCGTACACCGGTCCGGGCCCTTAGCCGGTAGGCGTCAAGCAGGGTGAACGCCTCTTTTGTACCGCTTTCTATCCCGGGATTCACTATAACGATGTTAAGCGGCGGCAGGGCCAGCGCTTTGACAAGCTCGCCCCGTCCATGAACAAAGGCGGCGGGGTACGGGAGCCCGCTCCGGCGCGCGGATTCTCCCCCGGCAAGACAAGCGAAAAACGGGACATCGCTGCCGAGTTCGGCAGCGATGTCCAGCAGCCTTCGCGTGGGAAGTTCCCCGCCGGACAGGGTATTCATCGCCAAAAGCGCCGCCGCCGCGTCCGAGGAAGCGCCGCCCAATCCGGCAGCCGGCGGAATACGCTTGTAAACCCTTGCCCGCACCGCGCGGTCAAAACCGGTTTCGCGTTTGAACAGCTTTATCGCACGGTAAACAAGGTTTTTTTCCGGCGGCAGTCCGGGGGCTTCAAGCGCCTTGACAAAGGGCGGCGGCAGATCCGCCGTTTCAACGTACACCTCGTCGCCGGCGGCAGTTCCCGCGCCGCGGGAAAACCCGAAATCAAGCGTATCGCAAAGGTTTACCGCGGCAAACAAACTTTCTATGCTGTGGAAGCCGTCGGCGCGGCGTTCCCCGACCTTCAGGTAAAGGTTTATCTTGCAGGGCGCGTCTATCGTAAGCTCTGTGGGCATGGCTGTAATTTTAACGCGTAGCGGGCCGCTTGATTAGACATCCGGATGCGCGGTCTTTAATAAAACCTGATAATTCGTTATAAATGAAGCAATGAAGCATTTTTTTGTAGTTTTTTGCCTTGCCGTGTGCCATTTTTCCTTTGCGGACGAGACTCTGTTTGATACGTTGACAAAACCTTACGAAAAAAGCGGGGCGGAAGGCGGCGTAGTACCTGATGAAACGGAGGCCGGCGACGCGCCAACGGAAGCCGAAACCGCGCCAACGGAAGCCGAGACCGCGCCAACGGAAGCCGAAACCGTGTCACCGGAAACGGCCCCCGTTCAGGATCTTGCCGATCCGGACGGAGAAGCGTTTGACGAAAAAGCCTTTTGGGAAAATTACGAAGGGCCCGACATAAAAGTAATATACGACGAGCGGAGCGAAATAGATTATGTCATCGTGCAGACGGAAAATGAGTATACGGAATTTCACTACCTAGATCATATAGGTTACAGCGATCTTATATTCGTTTTGACGGATATGTTAAAGCGAATCACAAACGAGGGCTACGTTTACGCCGGCAATATAAACACCAACTACGATAAAAATGAAGAGGTAGCGCTGATCTATAAAATCAACAAAACCGAAAACACCGCTTACGGCATCGTTCAGTTCCCTGATTTTTCGGTTTCTGTCAGCGCGAAAAAAGAGGCCCTGCCCGGTTATCCTTTCAACATAGCAAGCCCGAATCACATGATGGCGCTGGTCTATCAATTTACCATGGCCCTGGCGGAAGTGGAGCAACGGCTTGGCATCAAGCAGATGGAGTATACAAGAAAGTTTTTTAGGCAGGAATAGGGAAACCCGCTTTACGGACAACACTGCCTTTAGGGGAGTATGGGCGATACAAGAATCGAACTTGTGACCTCCAGCGTGTCATACTGGCGCTCTAACCAACTGAGCTAACCGCCCGGAATGCCGCCGCCAAAAACCGGAGGGTTTTTGGCGGCGGCTGTAATTACAGCCGTTCGCGTATTACAACGTTTACTTCTATTTTGCCGATGGCGCCAAGCTCCATCGGGACGATCAAGGCTTCGACCTTCATCGTGTTTGAAATTTCCATGTTTTCGCCGGAAAAAAGGGCGGGCGGCGTAAGATCGAATTTAAAGCCCAATTCGTGGAGCTTGGTAACCGCCTGGGCGGTAATCATGTTGGCAAGCTCGGTGATGGTTGCTTTCGCCATATCGTCAAGGCTTGTAAATATTTCACCGCCGTTCATCACCCCGGACACTTTAAGAGCGGTATCCTTGGTCATATCGAACAGGACGCGCCCTTCAACATCTCCCGCCAGTCCGACAAGCGCGGCAACCCCCATTATCTTCATGGACGATTCTTTCAAGTAAAGCTCTCCACGTTTTACATCTGTATCAAGTACCTCTTTCAATACGTTGAATGTAGCTTCCACAAACGGATTAATATACTCAACCCTCATTTTATTCTCCTTAAAGCCTTAATTTTTTTCAGTTCTGATGAACGCCGAAATCTTGTCTTTGCCCACAGACTTCCAATCCGAATCCGGCATAGTTTCATTTGTTCCCAAAATCACGATCCCCTTGCTTTTCAGCTTTTCGGATATATCCGCGAATACCTTTTTCTGACAGTCAGGGGCAAGGAATGACAGTGTATCACGGCACACAACGATGTCAAGCTCCGGCAATGTATTCACATTGGATACATCATGGTATTCAAACACTATGCTGTCCTTTATCAAAGAGTTGAACACATAACCCGTCCGTCCTTTTGACATGAAAGTCTGACAATAGTCCGGCACATCATCCAGTTCAAATACCATATTTGGCGCGTTCGCGATCGCCATTATATCGCTGTCGTTAGCCCAAATCTTTATATGACCATCAGGATAACGCAGTTTCAGTATACAGGCAAGCGAAAATGTTTCATAGCCCCTGCCGCAGCCAATGTTCCAAACCTGGATGTTATTCGAGGAAAGATCGGGAAACAGGGCCTTGACGTCATAGGCATAATCGGAGGTCCAGAATTTGCCGGTGCAGGGCGAAAAAAACGGTTCCAGGTAGGCATCGGCATCGGTCGTGCTTTTAAGCTGGATGTCATCCTTGTCGTGGGACGCGCCCCAGTCCACAAGCCGTCCTGCAAGCCAGTCCTCGTTGACGGGGCTGGGGTAAAATTTCTTCAGCGCGGCCAGGCCTTCCTTTATGAAGCCAAGATCGTTAGCCGTTACCGCCTGTTCCTGCCACGGACTTTCTGCCGCCGGCACATCCGTCTCAAAATAGGCGGCCCCGTCCCGGTTCTGAACCGAATCACGCGACGCCTGCTTTTCTTCCTGCTTCTGTGAAAAAATATGCACAACATCAAGAATTATGTAAAGCGCGCCCTTATTTTCCACAACGCCGCCGATGTATTTACTGTTTATATCGCCAAAGATCGGATGGGCAGCTTGTATGGTGTCGGAATTGATGCTCACTACCTTGTCAATCATGTCCACAATGGTACCGTAAACACGTTCATCTATATGCAGAATAAGCATATTTTCCCAACCATCGTCTTTTTTTTCGATCGGAAGGTGAAAAAAGGTACGCAGGTCTATGATTGGAATAATATCCCCTCGCAGGTTGTACACGCCGCGTACAAAAGAGGCCGCATTCGGGACATAGGTAAACTTGTCGGCTTTGGCAATTTCCTTGACATTCATGATATCAACGCCATAGTCCTTACCGGCAAGAGAAAACGTAACCATCTTGTAATCGCAGTTATCGACGAGTTCCTTTTTTCCCTGCAATTCCGCGTTTACCGTTTCTAAATCTTTTATTTTCATACGTTATTCCTTTAAGTTTTGCGACGGGATCAGCGGACCGCCAGTTCGCGGGCGCGGCGGTGTTCTTTTTCCTTGCTCAATCCGAGTTCCAGAAGCTGGCCCACATCAATTATCAGGGAAACGGAACCGTCTCCCAGAATCGACGCGCCCGCAATGCCTGGTGAATTCGTGTACTGGTCCCGCAAGGGCTTGATCACCACATCTTCCTCTCCAATAAGGCTATCCACCATGAAACCCATCTTTTTTTCAGCGGTTCCTACGATTACAATGAAATTGTAATCGCTGGACTGTTCGGTTCTGATGCCAAAAAGTTGATTCAGGCGGAGCAGTGACAGCACATCACTGCGGATGTTGAAAACTTCGTTACCGTCGATCATCTTTATGTCTGCCGGCTTGATGCGGAGACTCTCTATTACGCTTGTAATCGGTATGGAGTATATTTCCGTACCGACACGCACCAAAAGGCCCTGAATGATGGCTAGGGTAAGCGGCAGTTTGATGATAAATTTGGTACCCTTACCCTTTTCGGAGTTTATGTTAACCGTTCCGTTCAGTTTTTCTATCTGGCGGCGCACGACATCAAGCCCGACGCCGCGTCCGGATATGGCGGTTACGGTCTTTGCCGTCGAAAAACCCGGTTCAAATATCAGGTTAAATGCCTCTACATCCGTCAAAATTTTGTTCGGGTGTATTAGGCCCCTCTCTATCGCCTTTGTTTTTACCGATTCGACATCAATACCCTTGCCGTCGTCGCCGATCTCTATCACGATCATGTTGCCTTCGTTGGCGGCCTTCAGCAGCACCATGCCTTCTTCGGGCTTGCCGGCGGCCTTGCGTTCGGCGGGGGATTCAACGCCGTGATCTATCGAGTTGCGGACGGAGTGCATTATCGGGTCAAGCAGATCTTCGATCACGGACTTGTCAAGTTCGGTTTCCTCGCCCTCTATCACAAGGTTGATCTTTTTGCCCAGAGTTTTTGACAGGTCACGGACGAGACGCGGGAAGCGGCTAAAAATCTGGCTTATCGGAACCATGCGGATACGCATGACGCCTTCCTGTAGTTCGCTTGTGATTCGTCCCAAATTCTGGGAGGTGGAACGGAATTTGACAACATTGTTCTTTAGCGAGGCCTCGTAGCCGTCAAACAGCGTGAAAATATCGCTGTACTCGTCGCTGATTGCCTTGCGTATATCCTTGATCGATTTGCCGTTGTGTATGTCTTCCAGGAATTCCGGAAGCGTGTCAAACAGGTTTTTGACGCGCTCGCGGTACTTGTTTTCCAAGCTGTGCAGTTCGTTGGTAAGTTCGTTAAACTGGTTGCTGATCTGGTTGAAGGTCGCCTTCGTGATCACCGTTTCGGAAACAAGGTTTAAAAGGTCGTCGATACGTTTAGAATCGACGCGCAGTATGGAGCCCGCTTCCTTGCCGGCTTTTTTGGCATCCGCCGCGCCTTCGGCGTCCCTGCCCGCACCGCCTGTTTTGGCCGCCGGCGTGGCGGCAGCCTGATCCTTGACATCCGGGGCGGAGGCCCCGGTTACCGTCCTTAGCGCCGGCGCGTTGTCCGGCGGGGATGTTTTAAGCAGGGTCTTTATGTCGATAACCTCGGCGTCAGGCGAAACATCGGGAAGGATCACATACTTTCTGAGCGCTTCCGCGCTCTCGGCTGAGGCAAGGTAATAATCCACAACCGGGAAGAAGGTATCGCCGTACAGCGCGTCGAAATCCGGTACGGTTTTTAGGATTGTGCCCTTGCTTTTTATCGCGGCATAAACCTGGATACCGCCGACCGTATTCATCGGGCTGTTTTTGTCAAATTTAACGGACAGGCGGTACACGGTCTCCGTTTCGCCGGCGGCCCTAAGCATCTCTTCAACTTCGTCCTTTCCTATGGATTCGGCGGGGTCCACGGCTACCGCCGACGCGGCGGCGGGCGCTAAGGCCGGAGCGGGACCGGGCGGGTACGCCTTTGCCGCGTTCTTTTTGCTGGGCGCGTTGTCCGGCAGCAAGGTCGAAAGCCGGCCTTCTATGGCGGACGTATCGTCGTCGTACACATCGCCCTCCATACGCTTTTCCAGCATCGCCTTGATTATGTCGATAGCCGCAAGCAAGGTGTCAACAAGGTCTTCGCTGACTGCGGCCTGCTTCCCCCGTATCGCGTCCAGCACATCTTCAACAAGATGAGTAAAATGGGACAGTTCCATCATTTCAACGGTAGCCGCCCCGCCCTTTAAAGTGTGCGCCGCCCGGAAAATCTCATCAACCGCGTCGGGATTCGCACCCTCGCTCTCCAACACCAGAATATTCTGTTCCAGTGTATCAACCTGCATCCGGGCTTCACTGAAAAAGTCCTTTAACAGTTCCTCATTGTTAGGGTCAAAATAGTCACTCATTCCTTCAATTTTCGACAAATTTCGGCCTAAAGTCAACACGTTCCCCGCACGTCGGCGGGCGCGTACATTCGCGGTTCCCGGAACATCAAAGCACCCCCGCCTACAGCCGCGTATGCCTATCGCCCCTTTCGGACCCGAGTGCACGGCGTAAAACCCGGCCTTCGGGACGCTACCGCGTAGCGGACTTTAAACCCGCTGGCGGGCGCGTAGCGGATGTGAAACCCGCTGGCGGGCGCGTAGCGGACTTTAAACCCGCTGGCGGGGCTGGCGGGCGCGTATGCCTATCGCCCCTTTCGGACCCGAGGGCAGAACCCGGACTCCGCTTTGGGGACGCTACCGCGTAGCGGATGTGAAACCCGCTGGCGGGCGCGTATGCCTATCGCCCCCTTCGGACCCGAGGGCAGAACCCGAACTCCGCTTTCGGGACGCTACCGCGTAGCGGACTTTAAACCCGCTGGCGGGCGCGTAGCGGACTTTAAACCCACTGGCGGGGCTGGCGGGCGCGTATGCCTATCGCCCCTTTCGGACCCGCCGCCATTCACATAATTCGTATTCATTCGCGTACATTCGCGGTTCCCGGAACATCAAACCACCCCCCGCCTACAGCCGCGTATGCCTATCGCCCCTTTCGGACCCGAGGGCAGAACCCGAACTCCGCTTTGGGGACGCTACCGCGTAGCGGATGTGAAACCCGCTGGCGGGGCTGGCGGGCGCGTATGCCTATCGCCCCTTTCGGACCCG
>JAITKQ010000147.1 GCA_031278295.1 Spirochaetaceae bacterium
TCCTCGTCCATGTTGACGCCGGAAACGGACTGCCTCATGTCGTAAAGCTGCTTCATGATCTGCGACTGGGTTTCCAGCGCGCGGCCTGACTGTTCGCCCAAAAGCCCGATCCGGCCTACGCTGTCCGCAAAGTAGTCGTCAAAGGTGCCGAGCCGCCCGACCATTACCACCGTGTTCCGTATCGCCGCGATGGCAAGCGCCGCCTCCCCATTGCCCGGATTCGCGGCCCGCCCGTTCTCGCCGTAGCCTGAAGCGACGGAAGCCGTCTCGCGCAGCAGAACCGGGTTTACCTCGATCCAGCCTGAGGGGTGGGCAACGGGCGCGGTGGAGTGTTGATCGCCCCGGAAGGCCGCAACCGCATTCGGCGCACCCCAGTCGAACGCGCCGTCAGGCCCGGAAGCCTGGAGCAGGCCCGCGTAGCCCTCCAGGAAGCGCCCGGAATCTTCGATATGCCGTATCACAAAGTCCGGATCGTCGCGGCTTTCGGTGACCGTGCCCCGTAGCGAGAGCCGCCCCTCGCGGTTGAGCCGCGCCGTAAGGTCCGCGCCGGAATTGTTGATGCGGTTTACGATGTCGGCAACAGTGTCCTCGGCATAGTATGGAATCCGGGTAAGCGTTTCGCCCCCCGCCCCTGCCGGATCAAAGGCCGACAGCGTAATGGTTCCCTCAAGGCCCACCTGTGCCCGTTCATCGAGGGTATTTGCGCCGTTAACGCGGTAAATATAAGTTGAATCATACTCTCCGTCCCCATCGCGGTCGTAATTTCCGTCCACATTCGTAACAAAATGATGTTCACTAAAGAAATCAAGGCCGGTTCTGCCGTTTATGCCGTAGCCGGCGCGGTGATTCTCGTTCACCAGATCGACAAAATTCATCGCCAGGTTGTCCAGCGTCTGAATTTCCCTTTCAACCGTGTCGTCGCGAAGCTCAAGCAGCGCGGAAAGGCTGCCCCGTCCCCGCGAAGGTTCGAAAATATCGCCCGTGTCGGCCCAGCTTATCCGCCCATAGCCCTCCGTATCGATGCCGCGCGTAATCTCAAACTGCCGCCCTATGCCGCCCTGTACAAGCACGAGACCGTCGGTATGCACCATGAATTCGTCGCTGTCCCTTCTGTCCACCGTTATCTCGATGATGGACGACAGCTTGTCCACCAGCAGGTCGCGGCGGTCAAACAGGTCGTTGGGACGGTCGCCCTGCGCCATGATCTTCTGGATGTCGTTGTTGAGGCCTGAAATCTGGCGCGAAAGTTCGTTTACCCGCTCGACGGTGAGCATGATGTCCTCGTCCGCCATGTCCTGTAGGCCCTTGAGCCCCTGAAAGCGGTCGTGGATGCCGTCAACAAGGGTTTTGGCCCGTTCAAGTAGCGCGGTACGGGGCGCGGAATCGGCCGGATGGCGGGAAAGCTCCTGCCAGCCGTCCCAAAAGGCGTCCATCTTTGCGCGGAGGGAGTTGTCGCCCAACTCAAGGTACATCTGATCGAGCTGCCGTATGTACGGATCGCGCGTTTTCCAGTACCCCTCGCCGCCGGCCTGCGCGACAATCCGCCTGTCCAAGAGTTCGTCACGTATCCGCTCTATGCGGCTTACCGCTGTCCCCTGTCCAAGCTGGCCGGGACGTTCCTCCCGGTTGAGGCCGGGCAGAAAGATCGGTTCCATCTCGGCAAATTCAACGCGCTGCCGCGAGTAGCCTTCCGTCGAGGCGTTGGAAAGGTTGTGTCCTGTCGTTTGCAGCGCCTGTTCGTGTACGCCGAGCGAGCGCTTTCCCAATTCGAGTCCGCTAAAAGTCGATGTCATAAGTTCCTCCGCCGCTAAAAGCGTCTGTCCAGCACGATGCCGCCGAGTCCGGCGCTCTGTTCCACGCCCGATCTGCCGTAAATCTTGCCCCGCTTTTCCGGAAAGGCCGCCTCGATCAGGCCGGAAACAATGGCGCGCGCCTCGCCGAGGTAGGAAGCAAGCGCCGCCGCCGAGAAACTTACGCGGGCCGTTTCCAGCCGTATTTGACGGTACAGGCCGCACAGAATCTGCCGCTCCTTGTCAGGGAAACGTCCCGCAAACCCATAGAAGTCTCTCCATGTCACGCCCGGCATCAGCGCAAGGCGTTCCCCCTCAAGCTCCTCCACCCGCGTCCGAATCTGGTTTACCGCCTCGATGGAAGCGTCAAAATCCACCCAATCCCTGCGCTTTACAGCTTCGGCGACAAGGGTCTGTACCTCACCCGCCTCGGCAAGCGCCAGAAGCTCGGCGTTCAATACCGCCTCGCACCTCTCAAATTCAACAGCCATATATTTCTTCCTTGACTTTAATTATCGGAATTTTAGCCCGGCTCTTGACCCGCCATACGGCCCGCAACCCGGCAGGATTCCACCCTCCCAGTTACGAGTATGCGGTTTAAGGTTTTTACGGGCAGCGGCAAAAACGGCAAGGAACCGTGCGGAAATAACATGAGCGTTCAGGTCATGTTATTTCTTGATTCGCAGTGGGGTCTAATACCCCGCAAGCGGCAAGCGCAAACATTAAAAAATACTTGACTCTAACGCTAATAAGAATTATTATTATTATTAACAGCTGTAGGGAAACATGTTTTCCTGACAGTAATAATTTTAACAGGAGGCTTATATGGCTAATCTAAAAGGCAGCAAGACCGAAAAAAATCTACAGGCGGCTTTTGCCGGGGAATCACAGGCAAGGAACAAATATTTTTACTTTGCATCAAGGGCAAAAGAGGAGGGCTACTCCCGCATTGCCCAAATTTTTGAAGAGACCGGAAAGAACGAGTACGAACACGCGAAAATCTGGTTCAAGTATCTGGGGGGAATCGGCAGCACCGCCGACAACCTTAAGGCCGCGTCCGCGGGTGAAAACTATGAGTGGTCGGATATGTATGTTAGTTTTGCGAATACCGCCAGGGAAGAGGGCTTTAACGATGTCGCGGAACATTTTGAGCAGATCGGCGCTATCGAAAAACAGCATGAGGCCCGCTATCTAAAACTGTTGGAAGACATGGGCAAACAGGGGAAAGGCAAGGCTGATAATTTTTCCGCGTGGCAGTGTGTTAATTGCGGAAACGTGATCAACGCCAAAGCCGCTCCCAACAAATGTCCTGTCTGCTCTTATGCGGATATTCCATGGTCCGGAACAAACGCATACATCACAATGGAAGTGTAAAACTACCGCTTAAACTACGGTGTACACCACGTAAAGTCCGGCTATCGTATGATAGCCGGACTTTTGTTTTTAGAACGCGGGCGGAGGATAAAAAAAGCCATCGCCCGCTTGGTTGGAGTGGCGGACGATGGCATAGAAAATAAAGGAGCTTTTTTATGAAAGCTTATAAACTACCTTCCAGTGCGCTACGGCGTTTTTTCGCAAGGCTGTCCGCAAAGTCATCTTCCGTTACCAGGCTGAGAGCCTCGGTCGGACACACCCTGACGCAGGACGGCTTGTCGGCAACGCCGACGCAAAGATCGCATTTGTTGGCGACCTTTTTTGCCGTGCCGTCGTTAGCGACCTCCGCCGTTTCGACAATCTCTACCGCGCCGAAGGGACACGCTATAACACAGTTCTTACATCCTATACATTTTTTCGTGTCTATGTAAACTATGTTGTCCTTGATACTGATCGCGCCGGACGTACAGGCCTGTTTACAGGCGGGATTCTCGCAGTGCCGGCACTGCACGGGCGCGCTCAACCTAGCCGTTTTTACCATGAAAAGACGCGGGTTGAACGTATAGCTGTCCGGATCAATTTCAAAAATACGCTTGCCTTCGTGGGCTACCACACAGGCAATCATACAGGTTCTACACCCTATACAGCGTAGCGGAGTCGCTTTTACAAACTGATTCATGCTGATACCCCCTCTTTCTCGATGTGCATACGTTTCCGTATATCCGCATAGCGCCGCTTAACTTCTTCTTCGGCCCACTTTTGGTCGGGAATCTTTTCGATACGGGCGGCGCAGTACTTGTACTCCGGCGTCCGGCTTGTCGGATCCAGCGACGAGATTGTCAGCTCGTTGCAGGCGCCTATCCACCACTGGTAGGTCATGTAAACGGCGCCCGTTTTGACGCGCTCCGTCGGCTTGGCGCGGGCGTAAACAGCGCCGCGTTTGGAGAGCACCTTTACGATGTCGCCCTCTTTTACGTCAAGCTGTCCCGCATCTTCCGGGGACATTTCCACCCAACCCGGCTCGTCTTCAAGGTTGCGGAGAAGCCGACAGTTACCCGTCATGGTGCGGACGGAATAGTGGCCTACCTCGCGAACCGTGCAGAGTGTCAGCGGGTACTCACTGTTCTCAACCTCTGTTGGCGGATGGTACGGCGACGTTTTTAGGATACCGATACCGTCCGGCGTCGCGAACTTGCCTCCCGCGTGAAGGAACATCGTGCCCTTGTCTTCCGGGCCCTTGTCCCAGCAAGGCCACTGGACGCTGCCCAGCCGCTCTATCTTTTCGTAGGTGGCCCCTGTAAATTTTGGACAGAGGTTTATCATCTCGTTCCAGATTTCTTCCGTGTTGTTGTACCGCATCTTGTAACCCATAGCGGTAGCGATAAGGCAGGTGATTTCCCAGTCCGTCTTGATGTTCCCGACAGGTTCCAGCACCTTGCGTACCCGCTGGAAGCCGCGGTCCGAACTCGTGTAAACGCCTTCATGCTCGCCCCAGGCTGTGGCCGGCAGTATAGCGTCCGCGTGTTCACAGGTTTTGTTCCAGAAAATGTCCTGAACCACGACAAAGTCTATCATGTCAAGCGATTCGCGGATCTCTTCGAGGTCGGGATCGCTCTGGCAGGGGTCCTCACCGGTGATGTAGTACGCGTGGAGGCGCTTTGCCGGATCGCTTTGATGCTGGACGAATTCGGGCACACGGGTAAGCTGGATTCCAACCTTGTCGTCAAGTTTGACGCCCCAGTCCTTCTCGAATTTCCCCCTGATTTCCGGGTCGGTAACACTCTGATAGCCGGGGTACACGTCCGGGAGATCGCCCATGTCGCAGGTACCCTGAACATTGTTCTGTCCGCGCACAGGCCCCGTGCCGCAGGCATAATGCCCAAAGTTGCCGGTAAGCATCGCTATGCTACAAAGACACTTTACCGCCTCGACACCCTGAGAGAACTGGGTTATGCCCATGCCCCACAGTATAACGGAATGTTTGGAGCTTGCGTACTTCCGCGCGGTAAAGCGTATGTCGTCCGCGGAAAGCCCTGTGAT
>JAITKQ010000159.1 GCA_031278295.1 Spirochaetaceae bacterium
GGATTTCAACACCGGATCGAGTGCGGTCCGGTCTGTCCCCGATGTTGACGACATACAACTCTCTGCGGTGAGTATTAACCTGAGTCAAGTTGCCATAAGCTGTGAGACCTGGAATGGTAAGGATCCGACGGCGTATAAGGATGTGCCCCCTGTGGCCATGCTTCTCATCCGTAGGAACGGCATTGAACTGGGAAGTATGGCCCCACCGGCAACTGGTAAATTCATGTTCGGTAACGGGAGCAATGGTCAAGACTATCGCACGTTCTCTGGCCCCCTCCCGGGACAGCCCACGGATGATGACATCGATATACTCGTTGTAATCCCCGCCCTTACCGTAACCGAGGCCGAAGAAGGCTATTTCACCAAGGTCCCTGATTGGGAAAAAGAAGGCACGCTCATAACGCCCGTATCGATCAAGGTTGGAACCGAAAATTTTAAGCTTACGATTGATACGGACGATGTTAACGCAGGAACGAAAACGGTGGACGGGAAAATCATCGTTACACTTCCTGCTCAGTAGAGCGGCAAGGCTCCGCGTATAGTAAAGCCTGTTCCAAAACCGTGGCACCGCGGCCCCGTCTATGCCGGGGCCGCGGTACGAACCTTCGCTTTGACGGAACAGCCCGGGTCCCTTGCGGTTTTTGTGGCGTAAAGGCGGTAAGCTAAAGCCGCAAAACAGCGTTAAGCTGTTTGCCTGACGTTTTGCCGCCTGCCTAGGCCGATAAGGAAGGAAGGCGGGTATAAAACCCCATGGCGGAATGAACCGCCCCGCCGTAGAGCAGCGGAAGCATAAGGGACCGCGTCCCCCGCCTCCCACCGGTAGATCACCGCATACATTTCACTACTCACTATTCACTAAAGTGTGGCAAACCCCCAGCGTCACTTCCGTTCTTCCAAAACCTCCCAATTCCGGGCTGGAAAAATGATAGTCCGTCACAAACCCTTGGCTTTTCAGGTAGTCATGGATGCCGCTCCGCAGAATTCCGTCACCTTTGCCGTGTATAACGGCGAATTCCCGCAGCCCCAAGACCAGCGCCGAGTCTATATGGCGTTGCAGAGCGTCTATGGCGTCCGCCAGGCGCATCCCGCGTACATTCAATTCGGATGACACGGGGCCTGAAGGCAGGCTGTAATCTATGCTTGCCGGCAAAGGTTTTGACGCATCTTGCGGCGGATTTTCGGCGACAATATCCTTTTCGGAAAAGATCGTGGATACGGAGCCGATCTCCACCACCCAAAACCCCTTTTTTGCCGGGCGGCGTACCCTGCCCCGCAGCTTTTTGGCACCGGCAAGAACGGCGAGGCCGGGTTGTATAGCCGTATCCGGCCGGACGCCGCCGCCTGTAACGGCCTCTTCCTGCCCGGCAAGCTCCGTTTTCATGGTTTTAAGGTCTTCGCTTTCCCGATCCGCGGCTTTGTCAAGTTCAAGTAAAAAATCTTTTACCTTTAGTGTTTTTTCGCGGCCTATACCGCCTTCTTTTATCTCGCGTACAAGGTTTTCAAGCGTTTTACGGCTTTCATCAAGCAGGCTTCGCAATTTGTCGACGTAGCCCTCCCTTAACTCCGCTTCCTTCCGGCGCAGGCGCAGTTCCCGCAGGTCGGCCTCGCGCCGATCTTCCAGCAGACCTTGTTTTTCAAGAGCCAGTTCCCGCAGGCTGTTTTCGACGGCGCGGTACTTTTCTTTTAGCCCTGCGATAAGCGCGGAAACGTCGTTGCGCCCTTCACCAAGGTAGGAGCGCGCCTTGTCCACAAGCGCGGCGGAAAGTCCGTAACGCAGGCTGATTTCCAGTGCGCGGCTTTCACCCGGCAGGCCCATGACGATACGGTACGAAGGGCTTTGTGTCGCGGGATCGAATTCTACGGAGGCGTTCTCCACACGGCTGTTGGAAAAGGCGTAGTTTTTTAACGCGCCGTGATGGGTTGTTGCTATGCAAAAGCAGTTTTTTTCTAAAATGCTGTCGAGTATGGCCATAGCGATCGCTCCGCCCTCGGCGGGATCGGTTCCGGCGCACAGTTCATCCAGCAGCACGAGGGAGTTTTCCCCCGCGTTTTTCAGTATGAAAGCTACCGCGCTTATATGCGCCGAAAAGGTCGAGAGCGAATGTTCCAAAGATTGATCGTCACCTATGTCGGCAAATACGTTTTCAAAGACCGGCAATAGGCTGCCTTCCGCAAGCGGCAGGGCAAGTCCGAATTGATTCATCAGCACAAAAAGGCCGGCCGTTTTAAGTGACACCGTCTTGCCGCCGGTGTTTGGTCCGCTGATTACAAGGACACGTTCGGTCATCAGCATATCAATCGGAACAGCCTTAAGGCCAAGCAGCGGATGTCGCGCCTGCCTCAGCATAATAACGCGGTTTTGTCCGCTGTCCGGCGGCAAAAATACCCGGCCGGCGCCGCTTGAATAGCGCGCCCGCGCCCGCATCGTCTCTATAAAAATTATCCGTTCATGGAACAAGGCCAGCGTCCCTTTCTCCGAGGCTATCTTCATCGTCAATTCACGAAGGATACGCCGCACTTCCGCTTCAAAATGCCGCTGTTCAACGGTAAGCAGGTTGTTTTTTTCAACGATGTCCTCCGGCTCAAGAAAAACCGTCTGGCCGCTTGCCGAAACATCGTGGATGATTCCGCGTAGCTTCCCGATGAATTGATGTTTAAGCGCTATAACCAGCCTGCCATCGCGCTGCGATGGCAGGCTGGATTGAAGCATACGCCTTATGCTGTCGTTGTTTGTGTACGAGGCGCTGATCGCCCGCAACTCCTTGTTGATCGCGGCTATCCGCTCCTTTATCCTTTTCAACACCGGCAAGTCGCGTAGTTCGCCGTCCTTGTCCAAAACACGAAAGACCTCCCTCTCTACGGCGGAGCAGTCCGGCGCTCCGGCGGAAGCCTCCAAATCCCCCAGCCATCTCAACAGCGCGCCGCCTTCCCTTACGAAGCTGCCGATGGCGAAGGCTTCTTCTATGCTAAGCGAAGCCCCTTCCATGTTCAAAACCGGCAGCAAAGCTCCTATAGCGGGAAGCCGGCCCTGCGGCTCGACATCGCCGCTTGTAATCCGTGAAACGATGGCGGCGACTAGCTGTTTAACATAGTTGACCTTACTATCGTCGGTGAACGGCTTTTCCCTCAGTATCCGCTCCCGCGCCTCGTCGCTGAAGGCGCTGTTTGCTACATGTTCACGTATCAGATCAAATTCCAGCAGCTTCAGGGTTTTTTCGTTCATACTAGACATTCTGCGCAAAGTAGGCGCGTATAACAAGCGTCCGTATCAGGGCGCGTTAAATCTGAGCACGGGGGGGGGGGGGGGGGGGGGGGCCCGTTTGGGTTGGGGGCCCTACATTTTGTAACACCCCCCCAAACCCAAAAACCGTTCACAACGCCACCCGCCCGTCCCGCCCGGCGTTTGTGGGCAGGTTACAAAAATTACGCCCCCAAAACCAAAACGCCCCCCCCCCCCCCCCCCCCCCCGTGCTCAGATTTAACGCGCCCTGATACGGACGC
>JAITKQ010000031.1 GCA_031278295.1 Spirochaetaceae bacterium
TTCCGTTTACAAATTACTTTGGGGAATCAGGTTTAGGATTTCTTTAATCGGCATACATATCGAGTCCGCCTCTAGCGAGCGTTCATGTTCAAGTATGGAGGAAGCGGCGGAAAGCATAGCGGGGTACGACGCCCGCAGCAGATGGTTCGCGTAAATCACGATCCTGGCGCCCCACGCGGCAAGTTCGCTTTCAGTGTACCGGTTGTACGTCGTTGGAACCAGCACTATCGGAATATGCGGGTAAGACGCGCGGAAGGCGTCGCAGAATTCTTTTATGTCCGCGCCTGACTTTTCTTTGCTGTGTATCATAAGGCCGTCCGCCCCCGCTTCGCAGTACGCTTTCGCACGGGACAGCGCGTCCGAAACAGGAAAACCGGCAATCAGGCTTTCAAGCCGCGCTATTATCATAAATTCTTTTGTAACCTGGGCGCGTTTCCCGGCGGCAAGTTTTTCGCAAAATTCCTCAATAGGGCATAGTTCCTGCACAGCCTCCGTACCGAACAACGAATTCCTTTTTAACCCCGTCTTATCTTCGATGATCACCGCGGAAACGCCGTTACGCTCAAGCGTCCGCACGGTAAACACAAAATGTTCCCTCTTGCCGCCCGTGTCGCCGTCAAAAATTATAGGCTTGGTGGTACATTCAAGTATGTTTGTCAAATCCTGCAAACGGGTGGTCAGGTCAACCGCCTCGATGTCCGGCTTTCCCTTGCTGGCGGAATCCGTCAGGCTCGACGACCATATACCGTCAAAACTCCGTACGCCGTCATCTTTTTGAATTTCAAGGTTTTCGATGATAAGTCCGGAAAGCCCGGAATGGGCCTCCAAAATCCGCACCACGGGCTTTAACTCGACAAGGCGGCGCAGCGTTTTCAGGCGCACATCCGGCGTTGTCCCCAATGCCCTCCGCGCCTCGTTAAAAGCCGCCGAGTTCACCCCCTCCGTGTACGGGATCTCGATAACCTCGCCGCCCAAGTCCTTCATCACGGCAAATACATCGTCCCGTTCCTTACGCAACGGGCCGCTCTTCCAGTCGTCGCCGTGTATTATCGCGTCCGGCCTGTATTTTCTCAGGTTGGGAACATAGCTCCATTCCGGCTGCGGCACAACGCGCCCCACACCCTTTATATGCTCGATAACCGTTTTCCGCTGTTCGTAACTGAGAAACGGCAGCCGCTTGTGCGCCGCAATCGCGCTGTCCGTCAAAAGGCCGACCAGCACCTCGCCGCGCTTTGCCGCCTCGCGTACTATGTTGATGATTCCCGGGTGTACTATGTCCCCGCGCATCCCAAGGTATATCGTCTTCATTCAAAGGTTCTCCAGATAGCGCTTCAGTACGCCTGTAAATTCCGCCATCTCGCAAGGCTGTATGTCCCCTATGTTGGCGATACGGAATGTGGCGGCGTCGATCAGTTTTCCGGGATATATGGTAAAACCCGCCTCACGCGCCAGCCCGTGCAGGTCTTCAAAGCGGTAACGGGGACTCTCCGGCTCTATTATGGCCGTTATCAGGCGGGACTGCGCTTCCTCCGGCACAAGCATTTTAAGGCGGCAGGACTTTACCGCCCGGACCAGGATTTCCCAGCAGGCGCTGTAGCGGGCGTAACGGGACGTTATTGTTTCCAGTTTTGTCTCAATAATCGCCTGCCGCAGCGCGTACAAGGTTTGAACGGGCGGGGTAAAGCGCGTCTGACGGGTTTTTTTGAAGTGCGCGTACTGATCCCACAGGTTGAGGTAGTAGCTTCTCATCGGGTACGCTTTCGTTTTTTCAAGCGCGTCGCGGCGGCAGAACACGAAGGCCGCCCCCGCCATTCCCTGAATATTCTTGTTCGATGTCGAAGCTATAAAGTCAAAACCGTCCCTGTCCATGTCTATCGGGATGGCCGCAAACGCGCTAACAGCGTCAACTATCGTGGTAACGCCGTGTTCATGGCAGAAACGGCAAAGTTCCGGCGCGGGATTCAAAAGCCCCGTCGTGGTTTCGTGGTAGACGATGGCAAAGTGGGTAAAGCCGCCGTCCAGTAATTTTCGCTTTACCGCGTCCGTATCCAGCGGCAGGAAACCTGAGCTTTTGTATACCTCAAAGTCAAGGCGGTACACCGATGCGATTTTTGCCATACGCTCGCCGTAAGCGCCGTTATCGACTATCAGCAGCCTCCCGCCGTCCGGTACGCAGGATGAAATCATCACTTCATCGGCGGCTGTCCCCGACCCGCCGAACAGCACGGTCTCGATTCTTCCCGCTTCTCCGGCCAAAAGCGACAGTTCTCCGCAAACCCAGTCCATCAAATCGCCGAATTCCGCCTCGCGGGGGCATATATCGGCGCAGATTTGGGCGTACTTTACGCTGTCCGTCGTTGCAGCGGGTCCCGGATTCAGCAATACTTCGCGTTTTACCTGCCAAAGGCTTTCCGCCTCCGCTATTTTGGGGTACAGGGCTTCCGCCATGGCAAGGTGGGCCTCGCAGTCTATTTCCCGCCACAGGTAGCCTTCGATTTTTCGCACAAACACGGGAATTCTGTGTTCCCGCCGCGCGGAGATGCCGGCCAGCGCCGCCTCGTACTCGATCTTAGGGTCGGAAGCGGAGTTCATGTACGAAACCATCGCCAGAAGCGCGTCTAAAGTTAGACGGGATATGCCTGTCAGCTCCCCGCAAACGGAGCGCAGCCCGGCGCGCTCCTTGGACTGACGGAGCAAAAAACCCTCCGCGTCCGCCTCAAGGTACACCTCATCGCCGGAATCGGTAGCGCCGGAGGCAAGAATCACGTTCCCGTGCCGCTCGTTTACAAGAACGCGCAAGCCCGCAGCATCGTAAATCAGGTCAGATTCCAGCAGCAGAAAGTCCCCGCGCACCAAAGGGGCGCAACAGGCAAGCGTCCCCATGCTGCCGGTCTCCGCGTAGCGCGGGTTGTGGGCGAGGCGTATACATGAATACCGCGAGGCAAGCCGCTGGAACCAGCCGTCGGAATGGCCTGTACCTATGATGATCTCTTCCACGCCGGCAAAAATCAGCTTTTTTACGGACTGCTCGACTATAGCCGCTCCGCCCACCTCGACAAAACCTTTTGGCATGGAAACCGTTTTTTCTTTTAGGCGGGAGCCAAGCCCGCCCGCCATAATCACCGCCTGTCTTATCATCGCTCCTCCTGTAATGCCGCCATAAACGCCGCTTTATTTTCCGCCGGACTTGATTTCGGCCTTCCCAGATCAGGGCGCGAACCGCGTCTCACGCGGACTTCGATAAAACTTAGACCGTCCCGCGTCTCAGC
>JAITKQ010000088.1 GCA_031278295.1 Spirochaetaceae bacterium
GGACTTGGCCTTGTACCAGCCGTTCTCGACGCCGATGACCTCCACCTGCGCGTCTTTGTCTAACTGTGTCAGCACCGCGGCGTCTGTCGAAGGCGTCTTGCGGAAGTTGACCGACGAACCCGTGACCACGCCGCCGCCGATCGGAAAATCCGCCTTCAGACTGACTGTCAGGTAATCGCTGTGCATGTAGCCCTCGTCGCCCTGGTACACAACCCGATACCAATCGCCCTCCTGCCCCAGCACCACCACCTTCTCGCCGTTCTCAGCGGTCTCCAACGACTGGGCGCCGGTGGACGGTTCTTGGCGCAGATGCAGAGAACTCGCGCCGACGACGCCCGCCTTTACCTCGGCAGCCAGCGCCGACACGGACATGGTCGTTAACACTCCGCTCAGAGCCAACCCACAACAAAGACATTTTCTCATGCCATGTTTTCTCATATCTTAAAACCCCCACAACTCTGTCTCTTCTTTTTGCGTTTGCAACGTGATTTTATATTTTTCTATATTTGGGGCATGCCCTCAGCTGGCGCTCAAGGCTCTCTCCAACCAGACGGACGCCACGTCCATCGCGTTGTAGAGCCCCTCCTTCTCTGTTTTTTTGACCACACGGTCCCTGCTTTTGAGATCCGGGTCCGTAAGCTGAAGCTGGATGGACACGCGGGTGGCTACATCTAGATCTTTCACTTTTTGGGTGTCCAGCACCTGCATCATGATGATATATTTTTCCGCCATGCTGCCGTAATAGACAAGATTGTCCTTGCGCATCAGCGGATGACCTCTGTAGATGAGGCCCTCACCCCTTTTTTTCTTTACCGTCGTCGCCATGCATTCACCTCAATCCTTAAAAAGTCTTGCCATTGTCTTGTTACGCCTCGTTACTAAAGGTTTACCCTTTTGTAACCGAATTGTAACACATGTTTTTCTCTTTGTCAAATCATTTTTTCTTTTTTTGAAAATTCGGATGACCTGCGGCCGAAGGACGGGGCAAATTGCCAAATCGGGCGCCGTAGCGCGGTAAATTCGCGCGGGCCCGGTTGACATCTCCCAAATACGCGGTATAATAGAAAAAAGCGCCGCATACCGCTTCGGTTCGCCCTGGACACTACATCTGGCGGGGGCCACAAGATGTAAGTGGGTGAGGGCGCCGGCGCGGGGCGGCGCGGGTGCAAAACTGAATACGCATGAACGGGGAGCTGGACCTGTCCGGCTGAGAGTAAGCTGATCTGGAGCTTTAACCCGAAGGGGCCGACCCGCGAGGTCGCCCCGGACCTGATCCGGGTAATGCCGGCGGAGGGAAAGCACGGAAGCGTCCGTTAAGGAAAATCCGCAAGGCCTCCCTTGCGGATTTTTTTTTGCGCCCGCAGCGCGAAGGAGGATACGATGGCGAAGGAGGATACGATGACGGAATGTAAACAGCCTGAGGCCGGCATGGCGATTCAGGTTTTGCCGGAAACGGCAAGCGGGGACGAACTCCTGCGTATCGTGGACGCGGTGATCGCCTACATCAAGGGCACGGGCCTTAACAGCTTTGTCGGCCCCTTTGAAACGAGCGTCGAGGGTGATTTCGATACGCTCTGCCGCATAGCGGCGGAGGCTCAAAAGATCTGCATACGAGAGGGAGCGGAAAGCGTCTCCGCCTACATCAAATTCGTGTACAAGCCCAAAAACGGCGTGTGGCCTATAGGCTTCAAGGTGGAAAAACACCATGCGTAAGGCGGCCTCCTGGCCGGTATTCCTCGTGATCCTCGCGCTCTGGCAGGGGCTAAGCGCGGCGCGGCTGATCCCGCCCTACATGCTGCCCGGCCCGCTCGACGCCGGTCTTGCCCTGCTGAACGACGCGCCGCTCATCGCGCGGCATACCGGACGCACCCTGTTCGAAGCGCTTGCCGGCCTTGCGCTCGGTATCGCGGCGGCCTTCGTGCTGGCGCTCGTGACGGATGCCAGTCCCCGCGTAAAGGCCGCCGCCGCGCCGGTCCTGCTCCTGACGCAGACGGTACCGGCCGTGGCCCTCGCCCCGCTTCTCGTCCTCTGGATGGGTTTCGGCGCGGCCCCAAAGGTCGCGCTCGTGTTTCTTACCTGTTTTTTTCCGATAGCGATAGCCCTCCAGAACGGCTTTGCCCAAGCGGATGCGGACGCCGTGCGGCTGCTGCGGTCCATGGGCGCGTCGGGCCCGCAAATTTACCGCTACATCAAAGTACCCGGCGCGCTGGGCCACTTCTTTTCCGGCCTCAAGGTTTCGACGGCGTACGCGGTAGCGGCGGCGGTAATCGCGGAATGGCTTGGCGGGGACGCCGGCTTGGGCGTTTACATGACGCGGGTACGAAAATCGTACTCGTTTGACAAGATGTTTGCCGTGATATTCGTCACGGCTGTCCTGAGTGTGGCGCTGATGAAACTGCTGGAAACGCTCGAACGGCGCGTCATGCCCTGGAATTTCTTAGCGGAGGAAGTATGAAAATGAGCAGTATGAATCATGTTATACTGAAGGGGGAAGTCTCCCCCTACGCCCGCACTCCAGCAGCTACGCTGCCTCCGTTGCGGCCTACCCCCTCTCCTAGGGGCTCCGCCCCTAAGACCCCGTTTTATCGTACCGCGTGTGGGTTGCGGCTTGTGCTGCTTGCGGCGCTTACGTTCTGCGCCGCCTGCGAACCTAAACGTGATGCGGGACAGGTCCGCGTCGTGCTGGACTGGACGCCGAACACCAACCACACGGGCCTTTACGCCGCGCTGGAAAACGGCTATTTTGACGAAGCGGGCCTCAAGGTAAGCATAGAACAGCCGCCGGAAGACGGGGCGCTGCTGCTGCTTGCGGCCGGCGGCGCGGAATTCGCCGTTGACTTTCAGGAGTCGCTCGGTCCGGCCCTTGCCCGCGCCGAAGCGCTGCCGGTCTCCGCCGTCGCGGCGCTGATAGCCCACAACACAAGCGGCGTCATGTCGCTTGGCGGGGCCGGAATACGCCGCCCGCGCGATCTTGAGGGGAAACGCTTTGCCTCGTGGGAGACGCCGCTCGTGAACGCGATAATCAGCAACATCGTGGAGGGCGACGGCGGCGATTTTTCGCTTGTCAAAATGATACCCAATTTCGCAACGGACGCCTTTTCCGCGCTGGAAACCGATGTTGACGCTATATGGGTATACTACGCATGGGACGGAATCGCCGCCGAAACGAGGGAAATCCCGGTAAACCACCTTGATTTTGCCGCGATAAACCCTGTTTTTGACTTTTATACCCCGATTCTGCTGGTAAACAACGATTACGCCGAGTCAGGACCGGAGGAGGCGTCCAAATTCATGGCGGCCTTGAGCCGGGGCTACCGTTTTGCGATCGAAAACCCGGCGGAAGCGGCGGAAATCCTGTTAAAACACGCCCCGGAACTGGACAGGACGCTCGTGATTCGGAGTCAGGAATACCTTGCGGCGCGGTACCAGGCCGATTCTCCGCGCTGGGGCGAGATAGACGGGGAACGCTGGGACAGATTCTACGGATGGATGTTTGACGAAGGGATACTGGCAAAAGACATCAGGGGACAGGGCTTTACCAACAAATTTCTGCCCTAAGGTGAGCCTTTAGTGGAAGCGGTATTTTCGTGCCGGGACATAAGCAAATGCTACGAAGGCCGTCCCGTTGTCAGCGGCGTCAGCCTTGATCTGTATCCCGGCGGCTTCATATCGCTTCTGGGACATTCCGGCGTGGGCAAGACCACGCTGTTCAACGTCCTTGCCGGGGTGGACAGGCCGGACAGAGGCCGCGTATACCTTTCCGGCGAGGACATTACCGGCGTTTCAGGCCGCGTCTCGTATATGTTGCAGAAAGACCTGCTGCTCGAATACCGGACGGTTCTGGACAACGTGATACTGCCGCTCGTGATACGCCGGGAAGCGCCGAAAGAGGCGCGCCGGCGGGCGGCGGAGAACTTTCCGCGCTTCGGCCTTGCCGGCTGTGAAAACAAGTACCCGCGCCAGCTTTCTGGCGGTATGCGTCAGCGGGCCGCGCTGCTGCGAACCTGCATGATGAACAACCCGGTAATCCTGCTCGACGAACCGTTTTCCGCCCTGGACGCGATAACGCGGCTCCGTATGCACCACTGGTACAAGGAAATCGCCGCCGGTATGAGGCTGTCAACATTCTTCATCACCCACGATGTTGACGAGGCCCTGCTGCTATCGGACAGCGTGCACATAATGGCCGGGGAGCCGGGCCGGATAACGGAGCGCCTTGACATTGCCCCCGTCCGCTCCCGGACGGGGGACTTTCCCGCCTCACCGGAGCACGCCCTGTTCAAAAAACAGGTACTCGCCGCCCTCAAGCTGCCGCTGTCAATCTGACCCCTCAATATGACGCGGCGGCCTGGTCAGGGGACGGTAAAAACCACGATAGAGTCGTTGTTTTCCGTCGTGTTGAGACCCTGAAAGGTTGATGTACGGGAGTCGCGCAGGCCGACAATCCATATACCTGGGTTGCTGATCCTGAAAGTAAGCTCACCTTTGCTGTCCGTGGTTCCTGTCTGCTCGTAGGCATTCATCGTTTTATAATCGTAATAGTCGTAAGTCGCCCAAACCTTTGCGCCGGGAAGAGGCGCCCCGTTGTAAAGTACTCGGAATTTTGCCTTGGAACCTTTTTTAAGCCGCGCCGGGTTGTCAAGCGGAACTATTTCAAGGGTATAACCCAGCGGGGTGGAAAAAGATGTGTCATTTCTGGCCGGATTCAAGTATGTTTTTGAAACTTTGTGCAGGAATCTCACTTCTGATATGGATTTTTCGGGATTTGCCGCCTTTACCTCGTCAGGCGTTCCTTCGGCGCGGGAACCGTCTGCAAACACGCAGGTGTAGGTTGCGGCCCGATCCGCCTCTATGATCACCGGATCGTTTCCCGCAAGTTTGAATTCCGTTTCGTACCATACACGGTCATTGTTGGTATTCAAGGGCAGGGGGGCTGAGCGGCTGCCGTTTTGACGGGCATAGACCTTGTTGTACTTGATGTCTTCAAGCTCTTCGCCCACCGTAAAGTAATGGGTGGAAAGCAGGTAAAGCGGGACGGTGTCCCCCGCTTTTGGCGCTTTAACGTCGGTAATCACAAAAAATTCATGGGCGGAGGCCGCGCCTGTAATGAGGGCGCACAGCACGACAGCAAGAGAAATGATCTTTTTCATTTTTATCTCCCTTAATTTAAAAAAAATACCGGTTTTCAATACGAAAACCGTTTTAGTTTACAGGGAGTTCATCTCCTTATCGGGCGTTCCGCCGTCAAAAGGCGGGATTACCGACACAGCTTCATGCCGTGTTTTTAACGGTAGCATGAATATGGGGGCTTGTCAATCGACATGTGAATACCTCGACATGTGAATAACCGTGAATAACAAGTGATAATGTCACCTCGACCGCGCAAGGGATTGGAGGGGCGCGCAGCGTTCGCGCGCAGCGTTCGTGTAGCGAATGGAGGGGCAACCCAAGGGGCTTGCCTCGCGGAACCCCGCAAAGCCCGCGGTTTCCGGCACGAAGGGCCGGAAATGCGCCCAAATTACATGAAAAATTTTTATAAATGTAAAACTGCTGCAAACCGCCATAGGACCAAAGGTTCGCAGCAGCCGGGTAATCGCAGGT
>JAITKQ010000098.1 GCA_031278295.1 Spirochaetaceae bacterium
CCAATCAGCGGCAAGCCGCAGAGCAGCTTGTCTTACAGAACTCGCCCTCGTAAATGATGCAACGCTTACAAGATACCCCGCCGCAAACTTGTTTGCGACTTCAGGGCGGGGAGGTTCATTGATGAAGGAGTTATTGTCGAATTTTTGCTCCACGATCTTGAAAAATTTAAATGGAACGATAAGAAAGAAAACCGAATAGGCCGTATCTTCCTCCATATACAAACAAAATTCAACAAAAGTATGTTGCATATTTGGAAAGGCAGGGCTTGCAAAGAACACCAAAGATGTTATAGATGGAAACAAAGCATAATCGGTGATTTTACTTGCTCGCGGCGGAGTCCAGGCAGCGGTATATGGCGGCGGCTGTCAGAACCTGGCGGCCGTAATCGCGGGTTTCCGCGTAATCAACGCTTTCAAGAAAAAGAGCTTCGTTCAGATCGGGCCGTGCGCCGCGCCAGCGGCGAATCCGGTTTACGCCGCCGTTGTACGAAAGCAGGGCAAGCAGTGTACTGTTGGTACGCTCCTTCAAACGCTGAAAGTACATTGCCCCCAGATTTATGTTCAGGGCGGGTACGCGGAGGTCCAGCCCGCCTTCCCCAAAATAGTCCTGACCTCCGGCCCGGACAAGCGCCCGCGCCACTTCGCGGGCGGTATCCGGCATGAGCTGGGTCAGCCCCGATGCCCCCGCCCGTGAAACTATGTCCGGCGTAAAAATGCTTTCCGTTCGGATAAGGCCGTACAGCAGGTACTTGTCCATGCCGGTTTCGCGTGAAAATTTCTCTACAAGCGGGGTGTAGGCAAACGGGTAACAGATATAGAGATCGGCGCGATTTGCGATGTAACCGGGACGCCTCATATATGTACGCGCAATCCGTATCGATTCGCCCCAGCGCTCGGCCGACGCGAGCAGTTCCGCCAGAGCGCGCAATTCCTGCACCGACAGCTCCGCCGCCTGTTCCATTATGTACGGATACGCAAAACGGGCAGCGCCAAAACGAAAAAAGCCATAAAGAAATTCGTTTGTAAGCCCAAACTCGGCCTGCCGCCCCGATCCGCCCGGCATGTTAAGGCGCGGTTCCCTGCCCAGTTTTTTCGCGGCGGCGGACGTGTAGTAAAATGACCTTGTGTCGAGGCCTGCCGTGACATCACTGTTGTACGCAATCCGGTAAAAAGCATTGGCGAGCTGTGAATCGGCCGTCCTGTTCCTGTCAAAATAGACGGATTTAAGGACGGCGGCGGCCTTTTGCGGCTGCAAAAAGTTCAGTTCAACGGCGTTCCCCAGTATAAAAGCATATTTTGCGGTAAGTTCAGGGCCGCCATAGGCGCGTATGGCCGGGAATATCTCCGCCATCTCGTCCCAGCGCCTGTAAAGGCAGAGTGAATGTGTAAATTCTTCAAAGAAATCCGAAAAATATCCAGGATCATTCCAGAGCGGCGCGTACTTTTTGATTAAAACGGTGGTTTCTTCCGGATTTTTTTTGTTTTTTGCAAACGAAGCGTTCAGTATATACCAGATACAGGCGTCGGCCTGTTCGCTGTCGGGGGCGAGGGAGAACGCCTCCCCAAACAGTGTCTCCGCCTCCACGTACTCCCCAAGCTGCCGCCTCATCCTGCCGGCGTAGTACAGAAGCATGTACCGTATTTCATTTCTGCCGCTCTCCGGAAGCGCCCAAAGCTTGTTTCCTTCCCGCAAGCCGCTTTCCCATTCCAGAAAGAGCTCCGCGCCCTCCGGGGCGGCGGCGCCCTCACCCTGTATCACGGCAAACTGAAAGGCCTTGCCCAAATCGCCCAGCAAATCTTTATCCAGGATGAATGCCTCCGCTCCGCCGTCCAGCCCCTCCCTGAACAGGCGCAGCGCCTCGTTGTAGTCCTTCCGCGCAATCGCCGTCCTGCCGGCCGCCATGGGGCCGTCAAACTGAACCTCCTCCTCCTCACGAACGGGGGAAAGTTTCTTTAACGCGGCGGCGCGAACAGACGGGTCCTTCAACGCTTCGATAAACAGAAGTTTCGCGCGCTCATTGTCCGCATATTCCGCCTCGAGTAAAAGTCCGACATAAAACGGCAGGGCTGTATGTATCTTTGAAAGCTCCGCCGCCCGTGACGGCTCGGCGTCAATGATAAACCTTATATCGCCGCTTTTAAGGCGTATCCCGGCCTCTTGACGCGGTATACCCAGCACCGTATCCGCCGTGCAATTGTTCATGGCAAGGGCAAAAAACAGCGTCAGGACGCAGGTTATATTTTGTGTCTGTATTTTCATCAACTGAAGTTTTTTAACCGTATAATGGTTTTTGCTAATTTTCAAGGGGCCCGTTTCGTCAATATTTTTGATATGTCCGTTACGCTGCCGCATAAGTATTTTGGCGACGCTTTTTCCAATTCCTCCCTGCTTCCGTATCCGTACAGGACGGCTATGCTGTCAATGCCGTTTTTGTTTGCCCCGCTTATGTCGTATTTGCGGTCGCCTATCATTATGGTTTTGCGCCTGTTTAACCCGTATTTTTCGATGACAAGCCTGATTACACCCTCCTTTTCAACAGATGCCCCGTCCGGGCCGCTTCCCGCTATATGCCTGAAATGAACATTTATGCGAAAATGTTCCAATATTTTCCTTGCAAAGATCACGGACTTTGACGTTGCTATTATACATACGGCGTTTTTGCCGTTTAATGCCCGCAGAAGCTCCTCGGTTCCGTCGTACAACCTGTTTTCATACATCCCCTTTTCCTGGAAATATTCCCTGTAATGTTCAACAGCTTTCCGGGCGGTGCCCTTGTCAAAACCATAGTATTTCATAAATGATTTTTCCAACGGAGCTCCGACGAATGCTTTTAATTTTTCATCATCTTCTTCGGAAATGTCAAATTTTTGTAGTGAGTATTTTATGGAATTTTTAATTCCGGGGTACGAATCCGTGAGTGTTCCGTCCAAATCAAACAGTATGCTACTGTACTTCATGAATACATGGTATTCCATAAAAAATACCGCCGCAAGCCGCTTCGCTCCCGTTCGCGGTTAAACGGCGGGGCCGGCCCCTCGAAAAAAATTTACAAGTTTTTGTAAATTTTTCCGATTCGGACGCCGGGGTATTGCAATAACGTAAATATGCCTGTTATTATACGAATTGATGGGTGATTTAACTCAAAAAGCCGCTGCCGGGCAACCGCACAACGGGGAGGAGTCAGCCCCGCCGTCGGGGACTTTGGTTCAAAGCGGTTTTCCTCCAATTGAAAAACTGTTTGAAGAGACAGGGCACAAGGCTTTTCAGGATCCGGCATACTACAAAACCGTGCTTTCCGGCGGCGGTGACCTGGCGCAACGTCTGCACGGTATTTTTCAAAAGTACGCTACGACAACTGATCCCAAGGACAAGTCCATATTTCGTCAACAGATAATCAATGTTTTTTGGGAGTTCATGGGCAAAATCGCGCAGGAAACGCTTGGGGCAGTACCGGAAGCAAAAAAATTCCTGCTCCGTTTCGGTATCCTGCATCCAAACCTGTTGAGCGCCGAGGCGAAGGAATTGCTTTCAAAAATCCCGCTAGAAAGCAGCCTTGGACAGCCTGTCTACTACCTTGACGAATGGATCAAGATGATAGGGCTTGACAAGATAAAATGTTCCGCCACAGACGAGGTTAAGGCGGGCGGCGGGCAGGGGAAGATGAACGCGCATCTACAGGCCCTACAGGAAAAGGCGCAGGGGAGAATCGAAGGTGCGCAGGGTATGCTCCGTTCAAAAAATACGGAACGTGTGGAATTTGAAAATAAAATTGTCGAAGCGGTAAAGCATCTTACCCTCCATTCACATTATGAATTGTTTCCGGAGATTTTCGATCGTTACACCGAAGAACAAAAACATAAATTCGCCGAAATTCAGGACTGCATAAGGGCGCTTTTAAAGGTTGACCGTGAAACGGCGGCATGTATGAAGGACCTTGAGCAGGGCTGCGATGATATGCAGATATTGAATCAAAAACTCGAAGCGGCCGGGGCTACGGACACGGGTTCCTTGGATATTGAGGCTGTCAATACGGAATTTGCATCCATACGGCAGATGGCCAAAATGACGGTAGGCCGGCAGGGTAACGCGTTTCCAATTTTGACGAGCGAATTCTTCCACAGTACACCCCACGGCTTAGGTTTCAGGGAAAATGTTATCAAGCAGCTTGCGTGGATAGAAAGCGTAGACGCGGAGGCTTTTATACGTTTTTACAAGAACAAACCCCACCGTATCGTACCGTTTGTCATACTTTTGCCTACTTACGGTGATTTCGGGATGTGCTGGGAGCCTTTTGACAAGTCAAACAGGGCCACCAGCCGGGGGCGCATCGCCATACCGATGTATCCCAAAAATCTTACGCTCGCGTTGCTTTCCGGGATGGGCGATATGCGTTGGCAGGTCGCCAAAGAAAAGGCCTCGTTCTACTGGATGGAAGAAGGCTTAACGGGAAACTACTATCAGTGGTTTCAGACGCAGAAGTTAAAAGGCGATGTCAAAGCATACTTCATACAGGATTATATAATTTGGATGACGAAAGAGAGCGAGGGTACGCAGAAACTTGACAAGGATGTACGCGGCGCCTTTTGGCGTTATATGCCTTTTACCCAGGCGGTAAAGGACAAACTAAAAGACCGCAACCTTGTATACCAGGAACTGTACCAGCGCGACAAAAACCGCGCAATGTCCGACGGGTACTGAGCCCCCCCCCCCCCCGCCATAAAGAAATATCCGCAGGCAAAAGTGGAGTATCCCGTCGGCAAGATAAACCGGATTTTGCGCCGGGGACTTTGCCGCGCCCCGCGTGTAAAATCTCCAAAAACCACCGCTTCCCGCGCAAACCGCTATCGGACAAAAAATTCGCGGCAGGCCGGATAATCGCGGGTTTTTTATTCGCAGTGGGGTTTAATACCCCGCCGCTTGGGGCGGTTTAAATCAGCAACACCGACAAAAATTGTTAGTAAACCATTGCCTCCTACCGCGTGATTGGCGCGCCGCAGGCACCCCAATCAGCGGCAAGCCGCGGAGCGGCTTGTCTTACAGAACGAACCTCGTAAATGATGCAACGCTTACAAGATACCCCGCCGCAAACTTGTTTGCGACTTCAGGGCGGGGAGGTTCATTATATTCCACCCAAGTTTAGCCCAAATTGCACATAACGTTCCGGCTGTTGGCGACGTTTTTGCAGCCCG
>JAITKQ010000151.1 GCA_031278295.1 Spirochaetaceae bacterium
CCCGCCACCGTGTCACGCTTTGCGTATAAAACTGTATAAATATTCATGAAATGTATACCTTGTAAACTTGGAAGGCTACCCGTTCATCGGAATTCTTTGCGTATTTATGCGAAAATCCACAAGTCGCCTACAGACCAGCTTTTTCGCAAGCGCGAAGGACGCGGTACATATAGCCGCCCCTACCGTCACATCCGACAGAAAGTGACGGCCGCAGATCATGCGCGAAGCCATAACCGCGAATCCGAAAAGCAGGGCCGCCGTGAGTATCAGGCCGGTGTATTTTTTCAGCCCGTCAATGAAGCAGGGCCAAAGGGCAAACCAGATCGCGCACATCGCGGCAAAGGAATGTCCCGACGGGAAGGACTTAAAATCGTCAGAATACCCGCCCCCCCGCGGGATGTACCACTTTGTAAACTGTTCAGCCGCGTTATCCATCGTACAGAATCGCTGCCTGCCCCAGGCCGTTTTAAGTGCCTGTAAAACCGCGTAGCCCAGCGTAAACGCTACAAGTCCGGTCAGGGCCGTCACCAACAGCCCGTCAGGATTCTTTTTTGCGAATGGCAGCGCGGCAAGAAAGAATAAAAACATGACAAAGCACGTAACGGCTATCAAAACAGGGGCGGGGGCGCGGGTTTCTTTCAGTACATCGCGTACAGTAACGTACAGGAGGGCGGCGCCGGCCAAAAGAAGCGCGGCCAGGATCGCCGCCACGATTGGGGCTTTCATCGTGCGCCGCTTTTCAAACAGTACGGCAAACAGCATGGCCGGCGACATAAGCTGGATTCCGATCTGCGGCGCCATACCGGCAACCGCGAAGAATTCGGAAAAATGATTTTGGGGATTGTAAATCGATACCGCTATCCGTAAATCAAAGAATGACGCTATGACAAGCAGAACAACAACTACGGCTAATGGTACAATTATACACTTTTTCATAAGCAAACTATGACGGAAAACCCAGCGCCTTTACCGCCGCGTTTACTAATTTTTCGTTTACCGCCGATATGCTGCCAAGCGGAAGCCGTACCGGGCCTGCCGGGAGGCCGGCAAAGTCCAAGGCCCGCTTTATCGGCACGGGGTTTGTTTCGATGAACGCCGTTTTGGTGAACGGTAGCAGCTCGTAGTGTATGCGGCGCGCCGTCTCAAAATCGCCGTCCAAACCCGCTTTCACGAGCGCCGCTACCCTTGACGGTACCAGGTTGGATATGACCGATATGACGCCGTCGCCGCCCAGGGCCAGTAGCGGCAGAGTCAGCGCGTCGTCCCCCGAAAGAACGGTAAAAGCGCCTTGGCGGGGCCTCTTTACCATGTTTATCAGATCCGCCATCTGGTTTATGTCGCCGGAAGCCTCTTTTACCCCGGCAATGTTCGGGATTCCGGCAAGCCGTTCCATCAACGGCGCCGGTATGTTTCTGCCTGTTCTGGAAGCTATATTATAGACGATCACCGGAATTCCCACCCCTGCTACAGCTTCGAAGTGCCGTAACAGGCCGTCGTCGTTAGGCTTGTTGTAGTATGGGGTAACGACAAGGGCGGCGTCGGCCCCAAAATCCTTGGCCCGCTTCGTATAAAGCACCGCGTGTTTTGTCGAATTTGAGCCGGAGCCGGCGATTACCGGCACACGCCCGGCGGCCTCCTTCATAACGAGCTCCAGCAGGCGCTCCTCCTCCCACTCCTCAAGCGTAGGCGTTTCCCCGGTTGTGCCTACCGGGACAAGCCCGTCTATGCCGTTTTCAAGCTGAAACCGTACAAGCCGTCTGAATCCGTCAAAATCAACATCACCGTTTTCTTTCATAGGCGTAACAAGCGCGGTAAACGCACCTTTCAATGCCGTCATCTGTCCTCCCCTTCCTTATCGGGTTACGAGTGTTTCTACGCTAGAAAAATATAAGACGGGGGAAGTCGCTGCAACTAAAGTTGCCGGCCACTTCGCTCCAAAGCCCGGGTCTAGCGGCCTGTCGGGTATACCGCCGGCACGGTAGTCAAAACCTCCACCAACAGCGGCAAATCGCTGTGCGGCCTGTCTTGCCCGATCGAAGCTTCGTTCAAACCAATACGAGGCCTAAGACACCACGAATGAAAAGCTACAGGCGCGGCAGGCCGCCGGTCATGCCAAAACATCGTCCATAGTAAAGACGCCGTGCCGGCCTGCCCTGACGTTTCTGTCCAGCCACTCCGCCGCTATCAACGCGCCGGAAACCAGGCCTTCCCGGTTACGGGCTGTATGCCTGATCTCTATGCTGTCCGCGGCGCTGTCAAAAACAAGGCCGTGCACACCGGGTTCCGCGCCGACACGAAGGCTCGAAAAATGCAGCTCTTCCGGTTTCGGCGGCCTGTCAAGCTTGTCCCAGACGGCTTTTGTCTTGCGTTTCATGTTTTTTAGAACATGGCCGGCAATCATTTTTGCCGTGCCGGACGGGCTGTCCGCCTTTTGGTTGTGGTGCGTTTCGTAAGCGCCGGCATCGTACTCGTCGTAGGGGTCTATCAGCGCCGCGCAGTACGCCGCGATCCGGTAGAAAATATTAACGCCCAGGGAAAAGTTGGAAGCCCACAGCAGCGAACCTTGATTCCGTTCAAACAGCGCGCCGAGTTCATCAAGCTTGTCATACCAGCCGGTCGTACCGACAAGCGCCGGTATCTTTTTTTCGGCAAAGGTCCTTATATTCCGCTCCGCCGCGTCAGGGCGGCTAAAATCAAGCGCGATGCATCCGCACACCGGCCCGTTCCGTTTTTCAAAACTGTCGATCGTGTCAAAAATGCCGGCGCCCGTAAGGCTCGCCGCTTCCCCGGAAGCGGCGGCAAAAGGGTCTATCACGGCTGCCACCCCGTGCCCTCTTTCCGCCGCCCTGTTTTCAAGCAGCCGTCCCATCTTTCCATACCCGCTCAGTATTATATTCATGTTAGCGTCCGTTCATTTACGGTAAGCGTTCTGCCCCATAAATTCAAGCCCGCGCGTTGCGTACACAGGATGCCGGTTTATCCTGTCTTGGTGTAGCCAAAAAAGGATGTAATCAGGCGACTGTCCTTTCTCCAGGCCTTCGGTAAACCGATCCGCTTTGCTTGCGTCTTGAGTGTTAAGTAAATTCTCAAGAATGGCAAAAGCGCTCATATTTGTTTTACCGCTTCGATGTATTTTTCATTTATCGTTCTGACTTCGCCGGTCTTCAATTTAGTAGAAAATCCGTGGAGCCCTTCCAGGAGTTTCCGGTAATTGGGTATTACCACATCGGTTAGAGACTTATAAAGGTTAAATCACTTTTATAATTCTCACCCGAAACACTACCGTAAGAAGCGGTAGCGGTATTTTCATAATCAATGATAGCAGGCAGACAATCGTTAATATAGGTTAATGAACCGCCCCGCCACAAAACAGCGTTAAGCTGTTTTGCCTGACGTTTTGCCGTTTGCCCAACCCGATAAGGAAGGGTAGGCGGGGTATCTTTTGTAAACGTTGAATTATTTA
>JAITKQ010000001.1 GCA_031278295.1 Spirochaetaceae bacterium
TACCCCGCCTACCCTTCCTTATCGGGTTGGGCAAGCGGCAAAACGTCAGGCAAAACAGCTTAACGCTGTTTTGTGGCGGGGAGGCTCATTGGCGGGAATCCGGGCGTAAAGATAGTTTATTATGATGATAACGAACTTCCCGAACCGGAAGAAAAGACCCATTGGGAGCCGGTTATATTCCTTGCCGGACGTAAAGTCAGGCAAAATATTTTACAAACAGGATTTTGAGAGTATTTTAAATACGCCTGGGGGCGGTCATTGACGGGCTCTAGTCTTCGCTGTGAAGGTAGTCGCAGTCCGGGTTTATGCAGGCCTTGTGCGGGCCGTTCCGTTTGTCGTACTTTTCCACCAGGAACCAGCCGCATTTGGGACAAGCCTGTCCGGAAAGCGGCAGGTGGTGTGTCAGGAAATCGCATTCCGGGTAGTTTACACAGCCGTAGAATTTTTTGCCCCTACCGCGCCTGGCAACGATGTCCCCGCCGCATTTCGGGCATTTGGCAAGCGGTATGGATTTTGTGTTGCGGCATTCGGGAAAGCCGGAACAGGCAAGGAAATAGCCGTAACGCCCCAACTTTTTTACCATCGGTCTGCCACACTTCCCGCAAAGCTGATCCGTCTTTTCGTCCAGTACGCCTTTGATGCTTTCCATCTTTTTGCCGACCTCGTCAACCCGCACCTTGAACGGCTTGTAGAAGTCGCGTATCATGTCCGGCCAGCTACGGGCGCTGCCTTCTACCTCGTCCAGTCCGGTCTCCATGCCGGCTGTAAAGTCCGCGTTCACCACATCGCCGAAATGTTCTACCAGTATGTTGCAGATCAGTCTGCCCAGCACGGACGGGACAAGCTGTTTGTTGGCACGGCTGACATAGCCGCGGTCCAACAGTACGCTTATTGTCGGCGCGTAAGTTGAAGGCCGCCCTATCCCTTTCTCCTCAAGCGTCTTTACGATGCCGGCGTCGGTAAAACGCGCCGGCCCCTGCGTAAAGTGCTGTTCGGGGTTGAAGCGTTTTAGTTTTAGCTCATCCCCCCTCTTTATGCCGGGGAAGAGGCCGCCCTTTTCTTCTTTCGGGGCAAGGGTTTTTAACACCTTCATAAAGCCCTGTTCCGTCACATTCGTTCCGGAAACCCTGAACACCGCGGCGAGCGCCGGGTCTTCGGGTGAAATGTCCGCGCTCAGCGTACAGGTCTGCGCCGCCTTCATCTGGCTTGCGACAAAACGTTCCCAGATTATCGAGTAAAGCCGGAGTTGATCGCGGTTCAGGCTGTCCTTTATCTCGTCAGGCGTGTACTTGACGTAGGTGGGGCGTACCGCCTCGTGAGCGTCCTGCGCCTGCTTACCGGACGAGTACACGGCGGCTTTCCCGGGCAATTCGCCGGGATGGTTCCGGCCTATCCATCCGCGCACATCGTCCAGGGCGGCCTGCGATATGCGCACGGAGTCCGTGCGCATGTACGTTATCAGCCCGATCGGGGCACCCCCTATGCTAACGCCTTCGTAAAGCTGCTGGGCAAGTTGCATCGTCTTCTTGCTGGTAAAGCCGAGCCGGTTGGCCGCCGTCTGCTGTAGCTGCGATGTGGTAAAAGGCGGGCGGGGATGGAGCGTCCTGTACGTCTCGCGTACGTCTTTCACCGTGAAAGCGGCGTCCTTTAGGGCCGCGGTTATTTCTTGCGCGTCCGCTTCGGTGCGGAGTTCCGGTTTTTCACCCTTCCAGCTGACAAGGGTAGCGGAAAAGCTCGTTTTTTCAAATTTAAAAACCGCCGCCAGCGTCCAGTATTCCTCCGGGATGAAGGCGTCTATCTCTTTTTCGCGCTCGCATATCAGGCGGAGCGCTACGGACTGAACGCGGCCCGCGGAAAGTCCGTTTTTGACCTTTTTCCACAGGAGCGGCGAAAGGTTGTAACCCACAAGCCTGTCCAGTACGCGCCGCGCCTTCTGAGCGTTTACCTTCGCGTCGTCTATGGACGTTGGCGCGGCGACCGCCGCCTTTATCGCCTGCGGGGTAATCTCGTTAAAGCTGATTCGGGATATAGGCAGGTTTTCGTTCTTTGCGGACAGGGCTTTTTGCAGATGCCAGGCTATAGCCTCGCCCTCACGATCATTATCCGATGCGAGCAGCACCTCGTCAGATTTTTTTGCGTCGGACTGTAGTTCTTTCAGCAGTTTGGCCCGTCCGCGCACGGTTATGTACTCCGGTTCGAAGTTGTTGTCAACGTCTATAGCGAGCCGCGACTTGGGCAGGTCTATCAGGTGCCCCATCGATGCCTTTACCCTGTACGAGGGCCCCAAATATTTTTCAATCGTCCTGGCCTTTGCCGGCGATTCCACAATCACCAATGTCTTTTTTTTATTTATCTTTTTTACGGTTTTTACAGCCATTTACATCTCCAGTCCCGGCAGCCTATCGCGTTTATAGGCCTTCGCGTTATTTTCTGCCACAAATCCTCCGATTTCGAGCTGCCGCGAACCTTTTCGATAGCAGTCTGCAAGACAAGCCGCATCGCGGCCCGGCGCTCCCAGGTGTACCCGCGGCCTTTGGCGTTGAGGGAGCGGATGACACGAGAGCCTCCACCGGTACGCGGAAAGCGACGGCGGCGGTTTTTATGATTGTACGCGCAAAGCGCAACAAACTGCCAACTCCGCAAGTATGTCCACAGAGTTATGTACCACCTTTGCGCCATCTTCCGCAAGCCTCCGGCAACCGGAACCAAAAACCTGGCCGTCAGCCGGCCCGCCCGCTACGAATAGATCGCGGTTCTGTTCAAGCGTGAAATCCGCGGTTATCAACGCGCCCGATTTTTCGCCGGCTTCCACGACAACGGTTCCCCGGCAGAGTCCGGAAATTATCCTGTTCCGCGCGGGAAATGTCCATTTGGCAGGCCGTGTACCGGGCGGGTACTCGCTCAACAGGGCACCCCCTGAGGCTACGATCCGCCGGGCCAGCGCACGGTTCGAAGCGGGGTATACCTCGTCAACGGAAGATCCGAGGACGGCCGCCGTCGGGGCCGCCGCCGGATAGCCGGCGGCGGCCCCGTCTACAGAACCCCTGTGCGCCATCGCGTCTATCCCCACCGCCAGCCCTGAAACCACAAGCACACCCGCCCGGCTCAGGTCCCGCGCCGTCTCGTATGCCCATCGCAATGCGGCCGGTCCTGGCTTCCGGGTCCCGACCACAGCAAACAGCGGCATGCCGGGCGGCGGCAGGGCACCCCGGTAAAACAACACGGCCGGGGGATCGTAAATCTCACGCAAAAGCGGCGGGTAGGCGTTTTCCGCTGCCGAAACCCAGCGTATACCGCGCCTTTCCATCAAGGCCGCGTCCTGTTCGGCGCGTGAAACAACGCGGTCCATGCTCCAGCTTTCCGTTTCATTGTCAAAAAGCCGGACGGCGCTCCGCCCGCCACGGCGGGCGGAGCAAATTCTTTCTATGTCGCGCGCCTTTAGCGCGGTAAGATCAGACTCCCGATCAAATTTCTCGCATAAATACATGCGTATTCCCGGGTTAAGACCGGGAATACGCGCGATTATCAGGTCAAGCAGTCCCCGCTCTATTGCGGCGCCCCTTTCGCTCACATCAGACCCAGTATGTAGCGGCGGTTTTCCTCCGCCTCGGCGCGCTGACCCTTGTCCTTGACGAGCGGGATCGCCCGATCGTACCAATCCACCGCTTCACGGTACCGTCCCAGCATATAGAAGGCCCGCGCCATCATAAACATAGCGTCCAAATCGCCCGATCGACCTTCCATGTACGCGCTAAGATGGCTTATACCTTCCTCCGGCCTTTCAAGCTCGTAAATGTACAGCACCGCGAGCGCGAAACGCGCCTGGTTGTATGCGGGTTCCAGCTCTATCGAACGGAGATAGGCCCTTTCCGACAGATCGAAGTAGGCCCGCGAACGTTCACCCGGCACACCCGCACCCTGATGCTCGTACGCGGACTTTGCGGCGTATGCCGCGTTCAGGCCCAACAGGTAGTGCAGCGTCTCGTCGCCCGGAGTTATCTCTATCGCGCGTTGCAGCGCGTCTATCGCCTCGAAATGCATCTGTTTGTCCTGAAAACGGGACGCCAGTATCTTCCAGTAAACACCGGTCTGGGCCGCGTCCTTTACGTGCTGCTCCTGCAACTTTTCGTAGGCGGCTATCGCCCGTTTCAGTTCCTCTATCGTGCGCGGCACACCCTTGCGCGGCCCGTACTCCGCTATCTCCCGCGCCAGCTCAAGCCTTTCCCTATTTTTGTCGTAATAAAAAACAAATGCAATACAGCCGCCGATCACCACAAAACCGATGAACGCGAACAAAGTCTTTCTAAAAGCGCCCTTCTTCATTCTAACGATTATACCCCCAACATGTTTCAGCGTCACCCGCCCGCCTCCCCCGACAGGGGCGAGCGCGTATAAAAGCCTGTTGAAATCGGAATCGCTGGATAGAACCAGCGAATAGTTGTAAAAATATCAGGATTTATATAATATGTAACCATGTTTAGTAATTTTTCGCGTTTACGGCTCGGCCTTGATATAGGCTCGACAACCGTAAAGGCTGTTGTTATGGATGCGGAACAAAAAAAAGCTCTGTATTCAGCGTATAAAAGGCATCATGCCTGCCAGGCGGATACCGTTAAATCAGTATTGACCGATATAAGATTTAGATTTCCGGACGCGCGGTTTTACGCCGCGGTGTGCGGTTCGGGCGGCAAGCCCATAGCGGACGCGATCGGCGCCCCTTACGTTCAGGAAGTTGTCGCAAACGCGGTAGCGGTACGCACCTTTTACCCGCAAACCCGCGTCGCGATAGAGTTGGGCGGCCAGGACGCAAAGATAGTCTTTTTTTACTACGATGAAAATACGCGAAAACTTGTCGCTTCCGATATGCGTATGAACGGAAGCTGCGCGGGCGGCACGGGTGCGTTCATCGACGAGATTGCGGCGCTGCTCCGCATACCCGTTGAGGATTTCGAGGCGCTTGCGTCCAAAGGCGGCGCGGTGTACGAGATTTCCGGACGCTGCGGCGTATTCGCAAAGACCGATATTCAGCCGCTCTTTAACCAGGGCGGCCTGCCGGAAGATATAGCCCTTTCCACATTCCACGCGATAGCCAAGCAGACGATAGGCGGCCTCGCGCAGGGGCTGGAACTCAAGCCGCCGATCATATTCGAGGGCGGCCCGCTCACTTTCAACCCGACGCTGATCCGCGTGTTTGCCGAGCGGCTGGGTTTGAGCAAGGCGGACTGCATCCTTCCTCCGAATCCCGAAACCTTTATCGCTTACGGCGCGGCCCTGTCGGTGGACGCGATGTTCGCGGACAAGAGCCGGGAACTCGACATCGCAGCGGCCCTTGACGCGCTTTCCAGGCTGCACGGGGATACCGGGCGGGAAGCGGGGCGGGTAGCGGCGCCGTCCTTCTTTTCGGGCGCGGAAGAGAGGGCTGATTTCGCCCGCCGCCACAGGCTGCCGTCCGTTCCAGGCTACGACGGTAGGAAGGGCGGTACGCTGCGGGTCTACCTCGGCATAGACGCGGGCTCCACCACAAGCAAGCTGGTGCTTATAGACGAAAATGAGCGGGTGGTAGACCGTTTCTACTCAAACAACCAGGGCGAGCCGCTGCGGGTGATTCAGAAAGGCTTGCTGGAACTCAAGCGGAAGTACGACGAGGCTGGCGTCAACCTGGAGATAGTCGCCGCCGGGACCACCGGTTACGGGGAGTTGCTGTTTGCCAGGGCCTTCGGCGCCGATTACCACACGGTAGAAACGGTGGCCCACGCCGCCGCCGCCCGGCATTTTGTGCCGGATGTCAGCTTCATCCTGGACATAGGCGGCCAGGACATGAAGGCGATCAGCATAAACGACGGCGTCGTTACCAACATCACGGTGAACGAGGCCTGCTCCTCAGGCTGCGGCTCCTTCCTGGAACACTGCGCCAACACGCTCAATATACCGCTGGAAAAGGTTGCGGAAGCCGCTTTTGACGCCCGGAATCCGGCTGAATTGGGAAGCCGCTGCACCGTGTTTATGAACAGCACGATCATCACCGAGCAAAAGAACGGCAAGCAGCCGGACGACATAATGGCCGGGCTTTGCCGCTCGATCATAGATAACGTGTTTACCAAGGTCGTGCGGCTGTCAAACTTTTCGGCGATGGGCGGCAGGATTGTCGTTCAGGGCGGTACGTTCAGGAATGACGCCGTCCTGCGGGCGATGGAACAGTACGTCGGTATGCCCGTCCGGCGCGCCCCCTATCCGGGAGAGATGGGAGCGATAGGCATAGCCCTGTTAACCAAACGGGAGATCGCGGAAAAGGGCTTTTCCACCCGCCATGCCGGCACGGGAAAGAGCCTATTCATCGGTTTTGACGCGCTGGAGACCTTCGATTACAGCCAGGAATCGGATGTACGCTGCCCGTTCTGCTCAAACAACTGCAGCCGAATCCTGGTGCGCTTCTCCAACGGGCTCACATGGCTCACCGGAAACCGCTGTGAACGCGGGAATATCATCGGCGATCCAAAGGACCCGGCCCTCCGTGAAAAGCTGAAGCAGGTAAACGCCGGGATGAACGCCGTTCCCGACATGGTTAAATGGCGGGAACGGGAGCTTTTCCGCGACTACCCGTTCACAAGCCTTGTCCCTGAACGCGGCGTCACGATAGGGCTGCCGCGGGCGCTCGATTTTTGGCGCACCATGCCGTTTTTTACGACATTTTTCCACGCGCTGGGCTTCAAGACCAGAATTTCACGGCCAAGTTCACAAAAACTTTTCGAAGACGGCCTCCCTTTTGTAGCCTCCGACACCGTTTGCTTCCCCGCAAAGCTGCTTCACGGGCACCTGCACGACCTGGCCGCCGCCGGGGTTGACCGCGTGTTCATGCCGCTCTTCTGCCGTCTTCCGTCCCAGAATCCTGAACCTGAAAGCACCTATACCTGCCCCGTGCTGAAAGGCTACCCACTTGTAGTAAAGTATTCGGACAACCCGGAACGGCGCTGGAATCTTCCGATGGATACGCCGGTATTCCACTGGTTCAGCCGCCGTGACCGCGATGTGCAGCTGTGCCGCTACATGAAGGAAACCTTCGGGATACCGGCCACCCTCTGCCGCAAGGCGATTGTCCAGGGTGAGGGGGCGCTATCCTCCTTCACCACGGCGCTCACGCGGGAGGCAGTCAGGATCATAGCCCAAACCGAAAAGGAAGGGGGCTTTGCCGTCGTCCTTGCCGGCAGGCATTACCAGTACGATACGCTGGTGAATCACAACCTGTCCCGGTATTTTACCGCTATCGGTATACCGGTGCTGACCGTCGATTCCCTGCCCGGCGTGAACAAGGTGGAGCTTGACAGGACGAGGCTCGACATCATCAACAACAACCACGCCCTGCTGCTGGCGGGCGCGATCATAGCGGCTGAGCACCCCGCCCTTGAGTATGTGGAGCTGTTCAGTTTCGGCTGCGGCCATGACGCGCTCCACACGGACGAGGTGACGCGGATTCTGCGGGAAATGTCCGGCAAATCGCCGCTGATACTGAAACTGGACGAAAGCGATATTTCCGGCCCCCTGCGGATACGTGTCCGCTCCTTCATCGAAACGGTGCGGCTCAGGCGAAAGCAGGCGGCGGAACATACGCTTACCCCGCTTGCCGACCCGTACAGGGCCAAGTTCACACGCCGCGACAAGAAGGTAAGGACGGTGCTTGTGCCCAACGTAACGCCCGGTTTCTGCAAAATTCTTTCGGCGGTGCTTAGGCGTGAGGGCCTGAAGGCCGCCTCCTTGCCGCTGGGCGGCAAGGAGGCGATGCGTTACGGTAAACGTTACGTTCACAACGACTCGTGCTTCCCCGCCCAGATGATCATAGGCGAGGCGATAGCGGCGCTGAAAAGCGGGCGCTATGACCCGGACAAGGTTGTAGTCGGCACAGGCAAGACGACTTGCGACTGCCGGCTCGTCAACTACATGGCCTTAACGAGAAGCGCGCTTGACGACGCGGGCTTTCCGCAGGTGCCGATTCTGTCAACAAACCTTGTAGACTCCAAAAATATGCATCCGGTATACCGCTTTAACCAGCTCACTTACGCCAAAATTTCATGGTGCATGATAATGCTGGAGATTCTGGACAACCTTAGGCGCAAGATACGTCCTTACGAGCTTGTCGAAGGGGCGACCGACCGCGTTGTCGAATCGGAATCGGACGCCATCATCGCGGCTATGGAACATAAGGGTATGTTGGGTGCGCTTGGCGCGTACAAAAAGGCCGTTACCGCGCTCTGCGCCGTGCCTTACGACAGGACGGTACGGAAGAATCTGGTGTTTATCACCGGCGAATACCTGCTTGTCTTCCATTCGGGAACCAACTACAACATCGAGCGTTACCTGGAAAAGAACGGTATGGAGGTGGAACTGCCCCGTATGTACGATATATACCGCAATTTGATGCTGTTTCATACCATTTCCGAGATCAAAGACTTTAAGGTACGCCACCCGCTGGGGGATATGCTTTACGCTTTTGGCGGTGACACCTACATCGACTACGCGCTTGACTTGATGGAAAAGATCGCCGGGCGGCATCCGCTGTACGAGCCGGCCCTGCGGCTGAACGAAATGGCCAAGCTGAGCGACCATATAATTCACCATTCTATACAGTCCGGTGAGGGTTTTCTGATAGCCGCGGACATCCTGCATCATGCGGCGGAGGGGGTGCGCTCGTTTGTCATACTCCAACCCTTCGGCTGCCTGCCCAACCATGTCTGCGGGCGCGGCCTGATCAAGCCGATCAAAGAAGCGTATCCGGGAATACAGGTGCTGCCGCTTGATTACGACCCGGATACAAGTTACGCGAACATAGAGAACCGCCTGCAAATGCTGATAATGAACGCGCGGAATTTCGATGGAAAAACGGAAAGCGATGGCACGGACGGCCCCAATTACGCAAAGATAGCGGCTTACGAAAAGCCGGAAGAGAAAACGCTCGTCATGGAGGCGGTTTAACACGGCGGCAGGCCGCCGTAATTGTTTAGCTGTTTGACCTGATGGAAAAGTATATATTTATATATTTTTTTTTAAGCTTTACCGGCTGGGCGCTGGAAACGGTACAGGAAAGCATCGTTAGGGCTAAATTCGTAAACAAGGGTTTTTTTATGGGCCCTTGGGTGCCGGTACACGGTATCGGCGGCTTTGCGGTCTATTTCCTGTTAAACCCGTTCCGTGAGCACCCCGCGCTGGTATTTTTGGTGGGGGCCGCGCTCTGTACGGCGTTTGAGTATGCCGCCGCAATTTTCCTTGAAAAGTGCTTCAAGGTAAAAAGCTGGGACTACACCACCTATCCGCACACAAGGTGGTGCCATTTCCGGGGCCGCGTATGCCTTACCATATCCCTGTTTTTTGGAATAGTAAGCCTGATCGTCGTGTATTTCTACTGGTCCTTCATCGCGCATTTGGCGGCTTCCCTGGGAGTATGGCTGCTGTTTGTTGACGGCGCGCTGACGGGTATTTTTGCTGTCGATGTGTGCTGCTCCTGCGGCAGGATCATGCGGCTGAACAGGGCGGGGGTCAAAGTAAAAGGCTGGGGCGCTTTTTCCGACGTGAAGGATGTGGAATGAAAAACAAGGCTTTGTTTGACGAGTACGCAAAAGATATACTGACGCATGAGCTTTTTCTGGAAACAAAAAAAAGCTGCTCGCACGGCAGCATAACGATTCACGATCACAGCATCGCCGTTGCCGCCCTTGCTTTTTCGATGGCCGAAAGCATCGGCGGGCTGGACGAAAGATGCGTGGTAAGGGCCGGCCTCCTGCATGATTTCTTTCTGTACGAATGGCATGTTCCCGGCATCCGCTACCTAAAGCACGGCTGGGCGCACCCCGCAATCGCGGCAAAAAAGGCGCGTGAGGTTTTTGGCATATCCGACAAGGAATATTCGTGTATAAAGACACACATGTGGCCGTGGACGCTGTTCAGCATACCAGTCTGCCGTGAGGGCTGGGTAGTATCCCTTGCGGATAAAATTATCGCGTTGAAAGAAACCTTGTTTTGCAGGCGACGCAAATACCGGTACTGTTGAGTTATACGGCATAAATCCCGAATTTTTCCACAAATGTATAAGAGTATACATCATATAGTCGTTCTACCCAAAAACACCTAACGGCAATAATCGTAAACCGCAGTCTGAAGTAAATCACAAAGAGGAGCGGTATCCCGTAAAGCACGCTTCATATTTGCCCGGTCTTTTTCTATCGGATTAAAATCAGGAGAATAGGCGGGAAG
>JAITKQ010000190.1 GCA_031278295.1 Spirochaetaceae bacterium
ATCAGCAAGCCGGACTCAAAGATACCTGTTTACATCATCCCGACGGACGAAGAGCTTGTCATGACGGAGGACGCCTACGCGCTGATGGCGGGAACCTACGACATCCACTCCAAGTTTACATACTCCTTCCAGAAAAAGGACTATGTGAACAAGGGCCGCGCCGAAAGCCTTGTCGAGGAGCTAAAGAAAAAACCGGAACTAAAAAAATACATCGCGGTACCCAAGTAATATTTCACCGCCGCAGACTCAGCGGGGCTGTAAAAGAAGCGCAAGCTCAATGCTACGCATTGAGCTTGCGCGTTGAGCCTGCTTAAGCCCTATTTAAGGAAGGGTTGCCGGCTTCGTCGGTATCCGCATAAATCAGCGCTTCCCAAGGAAGCTTCATACCTGTTTTCTGGAACCCGGCTTGACGAAGGGTAGGCCATGCCTGCATAGGGGGCAGTCCGCCGCGTCCCAGTCGGCTGTCGCAATCCTGACGGCGGCGAACAGCGGCAGTACCTGTAGCGGAAAGTGAGCGTCGCCCTCAGAGGGGCAGGGACGGCGGTCCACCACGCAGGCAAGCGCGCTTACACACCCGCCGTGCTCACGGAGCGCGGCGGCGCATTCGGCGGAGGATTTTCCCGTTGTTACCACGTCTTCCGCGATCAGTATGTTCATGCCGGGGCTTAGCCCGAAGCCGCGCCTCAGCGTCATGCGCCCCGAATCATCGCGTTCCGTAAAAAAGGCCGGAAGTCCAAGCTGCCGCCCCAGTTCGTAAGCTACCAGTATTCCGCCAATCGCCGGCCCCGCGACAGCGTCCAGCTTGAACGCGCCGCGGGAAATTCCGGCCCGTACAGCGTCCGCGACCGGGGCGAGCGCCGCAGCCGCCATGCCCGGGTACTGTAGCAACCTGGCGCACTGAAAGTAACGATCGGAATGTCTGCCGGACGACAGCAGAAAATGTCCCTCCAGCAGAGCGCCGCATTCTTTCAGCAACATTGTCGTATCCGTCAATTTTTCCCCCGTACATTAAAATCGTTCAGTGTCCGCATACCGTTTTCGCGCATAAAATTTTCTATGCCGCCGATAACCTGATTCATCGTTTTTGGGTTGGCAAAGCTTGCTGAACCCACCTGCACGGCGGCGGCGCCCGCCATCAGAAATTCAACGGCGTCGTCCGCGCAGGCTATCCCGCCGAGCGCCACTATCGGGACATCCACCTTTTCGTACAGTTCCCAGACCAGGCGGAGCGCGATGGGCCGTATCGCGGGGCCGGAAAGTCCCGCCGTAACGTTGTCAAAGACGGGCCGCCGCCTTCGTATGTCGATTGCCATGCCCCTGAACGTGTTTACAAGCGACAGGGCCTCCGCGCCGTTCTGTACGCAGGCCCGCGCTACGGCGGCCAGATCAGGCGCGTCAGGGGAAAGCTTTACGACAAGCGGCTTGCTACAGGCCCTCCGCACCGGCCCGACAACGGACGCGGCGGACGTCGGATCCATCCCAAAGTTAAGGCCGCCTGTCTTTACGTTAGGGCAGGAGATGTTAAGTTCAAGCATGTCTACCGACGAGGCGGCAAGAATTTCCGCGCCCTGCCGGTACTCGTCTATGTCGCCGCCGGACAGATTCGCTATCACGACGGGGCCGAGCGCGCGCAGGCCGGGCAATTCCTTTTCGATAAACGCCTCTATGCCCGGATTTTCCAGTCCTATGGAGTTGAGTAGGCCGGAGGGCGTTTCCCACAAACGTTCCCCGGCGTTTCCTACGCGCGGCTTGAGGGTAAGGCCCTTCGTGCAGATTCCGCCCAGCGCGGCTATGTCCAGGAGGCCCCGGTACTCCCTGCCGTAACCAAAGGTTCCGGAGGCGGCTATCACCGGGTTACGGAATTCCACACCGGCAATTTTAAGGGAAAGGCCGGGCTGGATGCCTTGCGTTTCATTCATCAAAAAATACATCCTCCGCGTCGAATACGGGGCCGTCCGTGCAGCAATGTCTGTAGGTGCCGTCCCGCGCCGGCACGGCGCATCCAAGGCAGGCCCCCGTTCCGCAGGCCATGCGCGTTTCAAGGCTCACGAAGCAGGGCGTTCCGGCCTCGCGGCACAGCAGGGCGGCGCTACGCAGCATGGCGGGCGGGCCGCAGGCAAATACGGCCGAATATTTTTGCGCGTCCAGAAAGCGGGTAACAAGCCCCCGTTTGGCGTTTTGTAGCCCGCCGTCCTCGCTCACGATTATAGCCTCGTCCATGCCTATTCCAAGCGCGGAAAGTATGTTTTCGCCGTCCGCGCCCCGGACGAAACCTGCCAAAAGATCAAAACTGACGGAAGTGTGCCGCAATTCCGCGCCAAACGCGGCAAGCGGGGCTATCCCAAGCCCGCCGGAAATCAGCATGACTGGTTTTACAGCGTTTTGCGGCAGGAAAGCCGCCCAGCCCTTGCCGAGCGGGCCGGTCAAAAGAGCCTCCTCGCCGGGGGGCATCGCGGCCAGTTCCGCCGTACCCTTGCCGCGCACGGCGGCAAGGAAGGCGACGGACTCTTCGCCGCAGGCCGCCGCGCTGAGCGGACGCGCCAAAAACACGGAAGTCCGGGCCGGCTTTACCATAAAAAACTGCCCCGCGCGCGGCGGCGCGAACGGCCACTCAAAATCAAGCCGTACAAGGCCGCCGCCAAGCGGGGCCTTTGCGCGGAGCCGGCAGCCTAGACTCCGTTTTTCCCCTTTCATACTGTAGTAGCCTAGCCTGTTTTACCGTATACTTTCAACCAAGGGGGAATCATGAGGATACTTGTTATAGGCGGGGCGGGCTATATCGGTTCGCACACCGCGCGGGAATTTCTGGACGCGGGGCACAGCGTTACCGTATACGACAACCTGTCAAGCGGGCTTGTCCAAAATATTTTTGCGGATGAAGAGTTTATCGAAGGCGATATTATGGATTTTATCGGCCTTATCGACGTTATGCGGCGGGGCTTTGACGCGATAGTACACCTCGCCGGATTCAAGGCGGCCGGCGAATCCATGCTCCGTCCGGAAAAGTACGCCGTAAACAACATAAACGGCACAATAAACATCCTGAACGCGATGGCGGAGAGCGGGATCAAGTACCTGATATTTTCGTCAAGCGCCGCTGTTTACGGCAAGCCCGAATACCTGCCCATAGATGAAAATCATCCTGTAAATCCTGTCAATTTTTACGGCTTTACCAAGCTGGAAACCGAGCGTTTCTTTGGGTGGTACGACAGGCTGAAGGGCTTGCGCTACGCGGCCCTGCGCTACTTTAACGCGGCCGGTTACGACCTGAATCAGCGCGTTACGGGGCTGGAACGGAATCCGGCGAACCTGCTGCCCGTCGTGATGGAAGCGGCCTGCGGCATCCGCGAAGAGGTCCTCGTATTCGGCTGCGACTACGACACGCCGGACGGTAGCGGTGTGCGGGACTATGTTCACGTTACGGACCTGGCGCGGGGGCATACCGCCGCCCTGGACACCCTGGTCAGGACGGGCAGTAGCTTTACCGTAAACCTAGGGGGCGGTAACGGAATCTCCGTCCTGCAAATGATCGATGCCGCCAAACGTATTACCGGCAGGGACATAAAGTACCGTGTTACGGAACGACGCCCGGGTGACCCCGCGAAACTGACGGCCTCTTCTGAAAAAGCGCGGGAGCTCATGGGCTGGAAGGCGCTGTATTCAGACATGGATACGCTTGTCTCGTCAAGCTGGAAGGTGTACAATCTTCCTAAGCAAACTGCTAACCAGGGGGGTAAATATGGAAATTGACGCGGCAGCGTTAAAAAGCAAAGGCTTTTTTCAGCAGGTACAGAAAGACAAGTTTTCACTGCGGCTCTGTACTTCGGGCGGGACCGTAGCTACCTCTTTTCTAAAAAAAGTGGTGGATATCGCAGATAAATACGGCGGTGGACAGGTTCATTTTACGACCCGGCAACAGGCGGAAATTCCGCATATAGCGGCGGAAAACGTGGAGGCCGTCCAAAAATTACTGTCGGAAGCCGGCGTCAAAACCTTTATCGGTGGGCCCCGCGTCAGAACGGTCGTAGCCTGTGTCGGGGCCGCGGTCTGTAAGTTCGGCCAAATAGACACCCTCGCCCTCGCAAAGGAAATTCATGACAGGCATTTTGGACGGGAGCTTCCGGCAAAGTTAAAAATCGCGCTTACCGGCTGTAAAAACAACTGCGCCAAGGTGGAGGCTAACGATATAGGCGTCAGGGGCGTAAACCACAGTTACCAGCTGTATTTTGGCGGTTGCTTTGGGCATGAAACACGGATCGGCAGAGCCCTTTTGCCTGTTTTTGCCGAAAAAAAAGAGGTGTTGGAGCTTATTGACAGGGCGGTGAATTTTTTTGCGGATAACGCGGAAAAAGGTGAACGGCTTGGTAAACTACTCGACAGGGTGGGTTTTGACGAATTCAAAAAAACCCTTGTCGCTAAGGGATAGGGGAAGCCGCAGCCCAAAGGAAGCGCCCGTCCGACTCGTTCCGCATGGGGGGGGGGGGGCCGTGGCGGTCCCGGAGCGGAACCCCGCAAAGCCCGATTTCCGGCACTTCGTGCCGGAAATGCGTCCGAATTACATGAAAAATTTTTGTAAATGTAAAACTGCCGCCGTATATTCCGCCGGCCTACAGAGCGGTACCCGCGTGATTCCGCAAGTGAGGTTTAAACCGGCGAGGGCAACCCGTCCTTTTCCCTGAATAGGGAAAAGGACGGGCAGGGGCGGAAAGCCCCCTTTGAACACCGCAAAATGGCCGATCATTGGGGGTATGTTTTCATTTTTGCCCGTCAAAAACAGGCCCTAAGCCGTTTTTCAGATTTAACCGGCATTGCCCAAGGCGGCCGAGTCCTTTTTACGCACCGCATGGATAATGAAGCCAAGCCCTCCTGCCAGCAGCACCGTGATTATGCTGCCGATGATTCCGGCAACGGTAGTACCAGCTTCCGAAGCTTCTTCACCTTCGGGGGCGCGGAAACCGTAATCCGGCATAAAGGCCGTTTTTTCCACAACGTCCGCGGCGGCTTCGTAGATGTCCCCCTCACGTTCCAACTCGGCTGTTCCGGCCGTTTTTTCCATCGACCATTCAAGGCCGTCAGGGTAGGCCGACGCGAACAGGGATAGTATGCCCGCCACCACCAGCGTCAACACGCCGAATACGGCAAGCACCTTCTTTGTGTTTACCGTCGTGTCAAGTTTAGCCTCCGCAACAGTGCTGTCCAGCAGTTCCGGCCTTGCGCTGTGAACAAAGCAAAGCACGGCGGCGGTAACAATGCCCTCACCCAGTCCTATGGCCAGGTGTATCGGCAGCATCAGCGCGGTAAAGGTCGAAAACGGCAGTTCCGTTATGCCGGAGGCGAGGGTTTCCAGCACTACGCAGAATGCCCCGGCGAGTAGACCCACCACAACCGCCAGTATCGCGGCAAGGGTTATGTTTCCTTTGTTCAAGCCCTTTTTGATCAGCGGTTTGTAGATCAACGTGTAGGCCCCGATACAGGGAATCACGCCCATGTTAAAAACGTTGCACCCGTAGGCAAGGAGGCCGCCGTCCGCAAAGAACAGGCACTGTATCAGCAGTACCGAGGCCAGCGCTATCAGGGCCGGCGCGGGGCCCAACAGCGCCGCAAGCAGGATGCCGCCCCCTATGTGCCCGGACGACCCTGTGCCCGGTATAGTAAAGTTTATCATCTGCCCGGCAAACACGAACGCGCCCATAACGCCCATTATGGGTATCTTCTTCTCATCAAGGACGGAACCGCCTTTGCCGCCTGCCATCTTTTTAACAGACAGCCCCACCGCCGCCGCACCGGCGGCCCACATCACACCGCCCACCGCGGGCGATAGCAAAGCATCAGACATATGCATAAGAGCCTCCTAAAAATAAAAAACCACAAAGTTTCACCGACGAACTAAAACCGCGTTGCCAGAGACAACAGCATAAGCGGTTTAACGGTCAATGAACCTTCATGGTTTCTTGTACTGAATGCCTCCACATTCATGTGGAGGCATTTTAATTTACCATACCTTTCACCCCCTGTCAAGCTCGCGCTGTACCCCGCGGGCGCGTTTTGCCGCGGGCGCCTTGCCCGTGAATTAGCCGCCGGTAGGCGGAGTGAACAGTGAACAGCGGACGCTATCAAGAGCGCTTACGGCGTCGGACTTGAGTCCGCTTTTTCTTTCAACACCCTTCTGTGCTGAACTCTCAGCGGGAACTAAAACGGAAATACAGGCGGGGTAACGCCTAAGCCGAATTTCGGCACGGCGCCGGATGTCCGGAAAATCACGGTCAACAACTAAATCACCCGGCTTTTGGACAACATGGAGTCTGAATGGTTTGCCGAAACCTTCAACAGCAAGCTGAATCTGGCGGAGAAGTACGGAGACCTGAACGAGTACCGGGCGGGTTCTTATCGCGCTGGACGGGGCGTGGTATCACTCATCGGAGAACGTACATTGCGAACACTGCCTGCATAAGAGCAAAGGGGGGGGCTATGCTTGATACAATAATTTCAGAACATCCTCCAAAAATCTTGGCCCGTACAGAAAAATAATATGAGCGGATCGCAGTACTGTCCGGTTTAAGTAAATGAACCGCCGGCCGGCGTGACCGGGCGTCAAAATTATATGTTCACCGGCACTTGCGCTACTTCAAAGAGTTCGGCTATATTTTCTTTGGCGGGTGTTTCATCATGAACGGTTTACATTACAGGCTGTCATGTTCCCCCGCCTCTCTGTCCTTTTAGGAACTGTTCAGAAATAACATGACCGTTTGGTCATGTTATTTCCTAATTGCGTAAGCAATTGGACTTGTTCGACAAGCTTGTCGCTTGTCTCCTAAGTCTCATAAAATGCCGTGCATTTTATTTATGAACAGTGCCTTACGGACTTTTTACCGGATTTCAAACTAACAGGGTAGTTTAGGAGCGCAAGATGGCGATTCTTTCGATACAATCGCACGTTGTATACGGTTCTGTCGGCAATTCCGCCGCGGTTTTTCCGTTGCGGCGTTTGGGGCACGATGTGTGGCCCGTCAATACAGTTGAATTTTCCAATCATACAGGTTACGGCACGTGGCGTGGACAGGCACTCCCGGCAAAACTTGTGGATGATTTGGTGCGGGGCGTAGAGGAACGCGGGGTACTGTCGCGTTGCGCGGCCTTGCTGTCGGGATACCTGGGCAGCGCCGATGTAGGCCTGGCGGTAGCCCGCGCGGCACGGAAGGTAAAAACCCTGAATCCCGAATCGCTTTACTGCTGCGATCCGGTAATGGGGGATGTAGGCAGGGGGCTTTACGTCCAGGCCGATATACCGGCTATCTTTAGCGGCAGCCTGATTCCGCTTGCCGATATGGTAACGCCGAACCAGTTTGAGCTGGAACTGCTGAGCGGCATGGAGGCCACTTCCCCGGAAAGCGTGAAAAAAGCTATCGGTATGCTGCATGAAAAGGGGCCGCGCGTTATTCTCGTTACAAGTTACCGGGGCGGCGCTCCCGGCACACTGGGTATGATAGCGTCTGACGGCGTTGAAATGTGGCGCGTGGACACGCCGGAACTACAATTTGACGAGGCCGTTTCCGGGACAGGCGATCTGTGTTCCGCGATTTTTCTTTCAAACTACCTTGAAAATTCCGGTATGAAGGAGGTACTGGAGAAGACTGCCGCATCGATATACGGCATACTCGAAGCTACGCACAGGGCGGGGACGCGGGAACTGCGTATCATAGACGCGCAGGATGAACTGGTGCGGCCGTCTAAGCGTTTTACCGCGCTGGAGTTTGGCCGGCTCTAGTTCGAGTTTGCTTATCTCTTCCGTTTTATCTCCCGACAGATACAGCTTTATAGAAGTTGCCGCTACGCGATGGTACGCACCCTTGCCGCCGGTGTTGGTCTGCTGCTCCTCCTCGCCGCTAAGTTCCTCAGCCACGCCGAAGGGCTCCTAAGAGCTTCTTCCAATATCGCGTTTTCACAGGCCGCGAATATACCAAACGCCGCCAATGCCAAGTCCGCTAGACAACACAGACCCAAAAATAAGCGCCTTTGTTTTCATCCCCATTCCTCTAAAAATAATTTTACGTGTTACCCGCGCGTTTTTTCCAATCTCTATAGCCCGCTGACTACAGATTATGAACCCCTTCACTTGCCAAAGTTGTAGCCTAGGCCCGGTCCCGCGCCCCGCAGGAAGGGGACACCGCCCCGCGCAAGCGCTTCTATATACAGGGGGCCCGGCGGCAGACACGCCTCCACGCCGCCTTCCCACAGTGTAAGGAACTGTTAAATAATAACTTGAGAAAATAATACAAGGGTGATATAATGTCGTATCAAATATAAGGGGAGCGGCATATGGAAAGAGAACAGATACAAATATTATGGGACAGCATGAAATTGAATCTCAACGAGATGCAGAGGAGACAGTATGCGGCAACGCTTGCGAAAACTTACGGATACGGCGGATCGACTGTGGTTCATGAGGTGACGGGCGTTTCTTTGAACA
>JAITKQ010000034.1 GCA_031278295.1 Spirochaetaceae bacterium
ATAGAATCATTCATTCAAACCGTGCATAAACACCATGCAAATATAGGAGAGGAGCTTGTCAAAGTATTCCACGGCTCGTATTCCCTCCCTTTTAACCTTCCGGCGACTGAATAGTTACAAGCCGAGTACGAAACGCGCAAGGGATTGGAGGGGCGCGAAGCGTTCCCGCGAAGCGTTCGCGCGGAGCGTTCCCGCAGGGAATGGAGGGGCAACCCAAGGGGCTTGCCTCGCGGAACCCCGCAAAGCCCGGTTTCCGGCACGAAGGGCCGGAAATGCGCCCAAATTACATAAAAAATTTTTGTAAATGTAAAACCGCCGCGTTTTTTACCCCTTGCTTTTTTTATAAAATTATCCTATAGTTTTTATAGGGTTAAATTGATGAGAATTTCTACAAAGGGCAGCTATTCGCTTGAGGCCCTGCTGTATATGGCGCTACTGCCTGAGGGTGAATCTGTTAACACAAAGGATATTTCGAGGAATACCGGCATTTCAGAAGGGTATCTGGAACAACTGTTTATACATCTGCGCAAGGCAGGTTTGATAACTGGTATACGCGGGCCAAACGGTGGATACCTGCTGGGACGGAGTCCGGATCAGATAAGTGTAGGGGCGATACTGCGCTCGGTTGAAGGCGACCTGAAACCCACCGAATGTGTTGATTCAAAACTTTGTCCGATTGAAGAAAGCTGCCTGAATCGTCATACTTGGCAGAATCTGTACAAAGGAATCCGGGATTTCATTGATTCGGTAAAATTGTCGGACCTGGTGAAAAACTACCGATCATACAATGATCCGGAGTATGTTATATGAAAATTTCAAAGCGCGGACGCTACGGCATACGGCTTTTGCTGGACCTTGCGGAAAACCGGCATAGCAATCATGTTACACTGGTGAGCGCCGCGACGCGCCAGGCAATATCCGCGCGTTACCTGGAACAGGTTGCCATTATTTTGCGGCGGGCGGGTTTTATACGCTCGATAAAAGGTGCGTCCGGCGGATATGCGCTCGCCAAACCTGTCGAAGAAATAATAGTAGGGGACGTATTGCGCGTGCTTGAAGGCGATATGCTGATAGCCGAGCCCCCGCCGGACGGTGGGGGCAAATTTCAGCGTTGCGTTTGGCATACCGTGTACGAACCTCTCAACAGGCGCATCGCCGAAATAATTGACAGCGAAACACTCGCCTCTTTGATCGGCACAGTTGAAAATGGCGACTACATGTACTTTATATAAGGCCTGAAAACATTAACAGGGCAAGTGTCCAAACACCAGGTATAATGTAATTACGGTATGGCGACCTTTTGCTTTTCAAGCCCCCCCCCCCCCCCCAATCTTGTAAGACCTGCTAATTGCCTGTGCGTGCGCCATACCCGCTGCGGTGCGGGGGACGACATCTATCGGGAACGGCGGTATTCCGGACAATGCTTTTGCCACTACCTTTAGTGGTAGCTTCCAACAGTTATTATGACCGCACAGGGATTATCCGCGTAAGCATCGAGGACGGCGTTACCGGCATAGGACAGGCCGCTTTTCCGGCCTCACCAGTGTAAACGTAGGGGCAGGCCTTGAGCGCTTGGCCCCTACGTGGACAACGACAAGTCAGGCGACTCTGTCCGTTAGGCTATATTGCAGGCGGTCTATTTGATTGAGGCGGCGTTTGCCTTTGTCGCGACCGTTACACCGGTATCAATATCTTTCGGCGAAATCGTTTTGCCGTTGTAGACATCAACGCCAGCCTGCACACCCTGGTAGCCCATCTCGTAAGGGTTCTGCACCATGGTGGCCTGCAAAATATCCCGTTCAACCAGCGACTTGGTATCGTCCGACCAGTCAAAACCGACCACCTTAACCTTGCCGGCGGCCCCTCTTTGATCAACGGCGTTTCCGACTCCTACCGTTGAGCCTTCGTTACAGGCATAGAACCCGGCAAGATCGGGATTCGCGGTAAGGAAGTCCAGCGCGATATTCAGCGCCTTTGTCTTGTCGCCGTCTGAATACTGGGTGCCGACTACGGTAATGCCGGGGTACTTCTTGGCTATTTGATCCTTGAAGTCATTTTCGCGGGTCATCGTCGTTCCGGCCCCGGCCTGCGCGTTTACAATCGCGACTTTGCCGGTTCTTCCGATTAGGCCGGCCAGCGTGTCGGCGGCTGTACGGGCTGCCGCTCCGTTATCGGTTGAAAAGAACGCATCGTAATCCGGCGTTGAAATCGCGGAGTCAATGATGACAACCTTGATGCCCGCCTTTTTTGCCTTTTCCACACCGGGCGAAAGCGCGTCCTTGTTGAGAGGCGCGAGCAGGATGATGTCCGATTTTTTGGTAATCGCGTCCTCAACCATCTGAAGCTGGACGGCGGCGTCAACCTTGCCCGGAGGCGCGTTGAATGTCAGCTCAACATTGCCAAGCTCGTCCGCTTTTGCCTGAGCGCCGGCCCTCACCTTTAGCCAGTGTTCGTCAATCGAGTCCATCGTGATCAGCGTAGCCTTGATCTTGCCGCTTCCGCTTTCACCCGTTCCTTTCGCCCACAGCGTGGCTGAAAAGACCAGCGGCAGAGCCGCCGCCAACAGTACTAAAATCCATCTTTTCATACAATCTCTCCTTGTAGAAATGTTTTATCAGTAAACCTTTCGGTGTACTACCTTGTTAATTCGCGCCGCCATCCCCTAGTCCTTGCGTTTTATCTTGTCCAGAAATACAGAGCCCGCTATCACGATGCCGATCACGATTTTCTGGATGAACGGCGAGACGCCGATAAGGTTCAGGCCGTTACGCAAAATGCCGATGATGAAGGCGCCGATAAAGGTTCCCGCAATAGAACCTTCCCCGCCCAGCGTACTCGTGCCGCCGATGACCGAGGAGGCCACGGCGTCCAGTTCGTAGCCGTCACCCGCCGCAGGCTGGGCGGATACGATGCGGGCAGCCATGATGAGCCCGGCAAAGGCCGCCAGCATCCCGGAAAACACGTAAACCAGTATCAGGGTGCGATTCGTGTTCACACCGGAAAGCCGCGCCGCGTCAAAGTTGCTTCCCAGTGCGTAGACGTGCCGCCCAAACGTTGTCTTTGCGAGGATAAAACCGAATAACACCACCGTTCCAACCATCAGTACCACCGGAATCGGGATTGGGCCCGCCGAACCCGCGCCTATCACGGTAAATGATTTAGGGAGCCCGCCTATCGGAATACCCTGGGTCAGCGTCAGGGATACGCCGCGCACCGCCGTCATCGTACCCAGCGTTGCGATAAAGGGCGGGATCTTCCCGTAGGTTGTGAATATACCGTTTACCGCGCCGACCGCCGCGCCGCTCAGTATGCCCAAGAGTCCGGCAAGAAACACCGGTATGCCGGACATCATCGCCAGGGCCGCGATCATACCGGAAAGGGCGATATTTGACCCTATCGAAAGGTCAATGCCCGCCGTTATCATAACGTAGGTCTGCCCAATCGCAATTACCGCGATTACCGCCGTCTGCGTGGCAACAGTAAGCAGGTTGCCTACGGTAAAAAAGTAAGGCCGCGCCAAAATTGAAAATACGATAAACAGAATCGCAAAGCCGCTCAGTGTTGAAAGCTGCTGCTTCAATCCGCGCGAAACATTCAATTTTGGCAGCGCAAGTTTTATCGCCTGCATGATGATATCCCTTTATGCGTACTGTGTCGCATACTTTAAAATTTCTTCCTGATTTGTATTTTTTGTTTCAAGATTCGCCGTGATTCGGCCGTTGCACATCACAAAAATACGATCAGACATACCCAAAACTTCAGGCAGTTCAGATGAAACAAACATCACGCCTATTCCCTGTTTTTTCAGATCATTTATAATGTTGTAGATTTCGATTTTGGACGCGACATCGATTCCCCGCGTCGGCTCGTCAAAAATTACAAGTTTAGCGTCCCGCATCAGCCATTTGCCGACAACGACCTTTTGCTGATTCCCGCCTGAAAGGTTTGCCACGCACTGCCCTATGCCGCGCGTCTTGATTCTTAGCGCATCCTTCATTTTAACGGCTTTTTCCGCTTCCCTGCCGCCGCTTATCACGCCAAAGTTTGAAATAAGCTCCAAACTTGGAAGCGTGATATTTTCCGACAGAGTCATTTTTACGCAGAGGCCGTCTTTCTTGCGGTCCTCCGGAATATAGTAGACGCCTTCTTTTATCGCGTCCTGAATGTTTTTTACCGTGATCTTTCTGCCGTTCAGAAATACTTCCCCCGCGCTCATCCTGTCCGCGCCGGAGACCGCCCGCGCCGTTTCCGTCCTCCCCGCGCCCATGAGTCCGGCAAACGCGACTATTTCGCCCTGATACAATTCAAACGAAACATTTTTTACGCCAACGCCGTGAGGCGAAGAAAGGTTTTTTACTTCCAGCACTTTTTCACCAGGCGGAACGGTGATTTTGGGAAATTTTTCGTTTAGGTTACGGCCCACCATGTAGGAAATAATCTCTTCAAGGTTGGTATCGGCGAAGTTAAGCGTTTTGATATACTGGCCGTCCCGCAGGATCGTTACGCGGTCAATGATTCGGGACAATTCCTCAAGCCTGTGCGAAATATAGATGACTCCGCAGCCTTCCGCCTTTAACATTTTTATCACATTGAACAGCTCGTCAATTTCCCTGTCGGTCAGCGCGGACGTCGGTTCGTCCATTATAATGATCCTTGCGTTCATCGATAGGGTTTTGCAGATTTCAACCATCTGTTGTTTCGATACGGGGAGGTCCTTCACCGGCGTATCGGGATCAACGTCAAGTTCAAGCGCGTCAAGGTACTTTTTGGCCTCGCGGTTCTGCTTCTTTCTGTCCGTTATGCCTAAGGTGGATATTTCGCGGTTCAGGTAAATGTTTTCCGCGACGCTAAGGTGGGGGCACAGGTTCAATTCCTGGTGTATGATGCCTATGCCAAGCCGCTGGGCGGAAAGCGGCGTCAGATGGCCGGTAGGCTTGCCGTTGATATACATTTCTCCCGAATCACGGATATACACACCGGAGATTATCTTCATCAGGGTAGACTTGCCCGCGCCGTTTTCACCTAAAAGCGCGTGAATCTCGCCCGGTCCTAGATCAAAATGTACGTTTTTTAGGGCGGGTACACCGGAGAAACTTTTTGAGATTCCTTCTACCCTGACCAGCAAACCATCGTCCATAACATTTCCTTAAGGAAGCGCTGATCTATGCGAATACGGCGCTACTTTAATACGAATGTCAACAAAGTTGGCACGTCAACGAGTTGACACATTTGCGTAATGAAATGCGTCCTCTCCTTAGCACAACGTTGATACGCCACATCGTTGGCCTCCAATTGGCGCGGCCAGAGGTCGATCAGCGTTGCCTTAAAGTTCAACAGTTGGCAGTTTAGCATGTATTGGGGAAACCGTCAAGAAATTCTTACATTTTGCTAAAAATGCTGTAAAAAATTCAACACAATATAAGTTACTGCTTTTACCGGATTTTTCCAGGTCTTAAAAATATATTTACAAAAAAGCCTGTTCAAAACTCCTAAACGGGCCTAAGCGCGGCAAGGGCGCAAAACAAGTTTGCGCGCAAAACAAGTTTGGGCGCAAACTTGTTTTGCAGGGCGGTATCTAAAGCGTGTACAGGTTTGAACGGAGCTTCGATCCGGTAAGACAAGCCGCGGATCAAGGCACTTGTTTCCGGTATTAAGGGACGGGCAGGAAAGCGGTTTTTACGCGATAGAACGGACGGGGGACGCGGGAAAAACGGACATTCCCTAAGGCTTTGTCCTCCGAAAATGACAGCCCGCACCCTGGCGGGCTGTTGCGCCGAAGGCGCTTGTTAAAACCGCCAGGCGGCTGCTCAGGACTTGTACCTTAGCCCCGCCGTCAGCGAGATGCCGGGCATGTAGTAGCCTGCAAACGACTCGTAGTGGGCGTTCAAAATGTTCCGCAAAGAGCCGAAAACGGTGAAATGTTTACCGATGTGCTGATTCACCGTGATGTGTACCGTACAGTGCGGTTCCAGCGGCATCTGATTCAGCGTGTCCGCGTAACGGGTTGTCTCGTAATGGGCCGAAACCAGGAAGGAGCCGGTCTTCCATCCTAGGTCGGCCTGAAACCCGATGATGTGCGTCGGCATGTAGGGTATCCGGTAACTGTTCGCGAAACTCAAATTCCCGCTCAGAAGCCAGCTCAACTGAAACTGATAACTCGGCCCCAGCCTTAGACTTTCTATCCCGGCGCTCTGTATATTCAGGGTGAACGATGGCCGGATGTCGGCCCCGACGAAAAACGCCGTCCCTATGTTCTCAGGCGACCACCGGCCTCCCGCGCTCTTTACCCAGTGTATCGAATCCTCCGTCCATTGCACGTAAGTCGTGGCGTCCACCCCAAACGTGTACGCCGTAGTATCCATACCGAGCATCTCGCTCAGCTTAAACTCCCCCGTCAAATCCGCGCCCAAGCCGTCCTCAGGCTTCAGATTCGGGTTTCCGACAAACACGCTGTCAAGACTCCGGTAGTACAGATCGTCGAAGTCGGGAAACTTGAAACTGCGGAAGTAATTGTTCTTGAGTGTAAGGAGGGGCGTAGGCTCCCAGCGGAAGCCCAGCTTGGGCACAGCCGCGTTCTGTTTCGTGTCCGTCACCCCCTTCACCGAAGCGATGATCATAAACGCCTTCACCGGCGAATACTCCCCCGTCAGGTACAGGCCGCCCATGTTCCCGGTCTTTACCGGGTCCGTTTCCGTGGCGCTCCGCGAATCGATGTACAGAAAACGCCAGTCGATCCCGGTGCGCAGCGTCAGCTTCTCGACGGGATACCAGTTCCAGCGGTTTATCGCCGTGATGTAGTTGTCGAAACTCTTGATGTCCACCCCGTAATTCGTGTTGGAATACTGGTAAGTGAGGGAGGCCTCCGTCCCCAGTTCGTCCCGGAAAATCACCGGCGCGTTGAACAGGATATTCTCGGTTACCTGAAAATCCCTCGCTTCGGCGTAGCCGGTGGAGTTGGGCGTAACAGGGAAGTTCCTGCCTGCCAGGTACATTTTGGTATCGGAAAGGAGGGTAGTCGTGTCCGACATGTTCCAAGCAAACGTGGCCGCGCCGCCCGCGTCCAGCACCTCGTTGCTCACCTTGCGGCGGGCGAATCCGTAGTCGTCCTTGTACAGGTAATGGTTTCCGGCCCGGTTGCCGAAGATAGAGCCCTTAACGGAAAAGCGTTCCGCGCCGTACCCGGCAAAGAAACTGAGGCTCTGCATATCCACCAAATCTTCCGGGTGGGGGTCTCCGATAGCCCCGTTGGAGTGGCGCTCGTTGTACCGTGCCGGCAGGTAGCCGGTATTCGAGAAGGCGGCCCCGTAGTTCAGGCCGGCGGGCTGTTTTTTTATCGTGATGATGTTGATCACGCCGCCAAGCGCTCCCGACACGTTGTACTTGGTGTCCGAGCCTCCGTAGATCACCTCGATTCGCTCCACATCGTTGATGTTCACCTGGCTTACATCGAATTCGCCTGAGCGCGGGGAATTGGCGGGGACGCCGTCAACGAGGATCGCTATGCGTTCCGTGTCAAAGCCGCGCAGATTCAGTTCCGTCTGGTTACCGTAGCCGCCGTAGCGGGTCACGCTCATGTCCAGCGCGTCCTCAAGGAGGGTGGCGAGGTCCTGGGCATTCCGCCTTTCTATCTCGTCCTTCGTGATCACCGTCATCTGCTGGGTAGTCTCCGGCGTTCCGGTAAGCGCTATCCCCTCATCCTCGCCGAAGTCGAAGTATTCGTCATACCCGCCGCCGTCCGATCCGGGAGGGGGCGGCGCTTCCCCGCCCGCAAGGTCCCCGCCCGTCGCTTCCTGAGCGAAAAGCGCCCGCGAAAGCGTCCATACAAGGCAGGCGGCAATCAAAACGCGCCTAGCGCGCCCTTTCATGTTGATCACTGTGGCTCCCTGTCCTGCGGAATAACGATGCCCCAGGAAATAAACTCCGCCTCGTTTTCCGAATTGTTGGTTTTGATTGCATCCTCCAATGTTGCCGTTTCCGTATAATACCTTTTCCCGGCATAGAGGGCCGCCAGATCGACAGCGTTGGCCATCTGGACAAGGTCCGCTCCCAAAACACGGTAGTAGATGCCAAAGAAGGGCCGCCCCCCGGATTTGGACTCCGGCCACCCGTCAAGCCATCCGGGTGCGCAGCCGTCCAGGTACTCTATTATGATAGCGCCCCGGTTTTTGTTGCCGTTAAAGACGTTGACGGCCCTGACTATGCCGACATAACGGGTCACCAGGTCGCCCCAGCCGCCGTTACCGCCCGTGCCGTCATCATTCTGGCCGTAGACCGTATCGTCGTAAAAGACAAAGTAGTCATCATCGCCGGGTGGATTGATTCCCGATGGGTCCGTGTAGGTTTGTTTTTTCATGTTCGGGAACAGGTCTTTCTTTTTTGCCATCAGGGTTTCAAAGTCCTTCCACTTTCCGATGCGGTAGCCGTCCAGCCGGCCCATCCCCGCGTAGTGGGAGTACCAGACGCCGGACATACCGTCAAGGATGGCCTTAAAAGTATAATTCTCCGACTTGAAAGTTTCCGTACTATCCGCTCCGCCGAGCATACCGTAAAGATCGGCGCAACCTGAAAGCACGATCGAGGATAGAAAGACTGAACAAATAAAAGCCCTGTAAAAAGCCTTGTTCATAAGCCTGCCCCCCGGACAGTACGATTCGAGCGCCGGCAGGTCGGGGAGCTTTATTCTGTTTTGGGGTTTAATACACCGCGGTAAACTTGTTTGCGCCTCTGCGTCGGGGCGCTTGATTCCGCTTTGTGAAAGATTCGGCGGGCAGGGGCCGGAGGCCGTGTTTGTGGCAGGGCAGGTGTTTTTTACAAAAGACAAGGTAACGGCTGTCATAAAAACCTCCGGTCTGAAGCGGACCGCGCCGATCAAAAGATGGCCGGCATAAACACAGGCAAGGCCCGCGGACAAACCTTGCTCATATTGGACTTGTTCAAGGACCTATTTGAATGTGGGCAAAAGCCCACGGGTTCTTGAACAAGTCTTGCAAAATGCAAAGCATTTTGCCTTTTTTCAGCGGAAGTTGTTCAGAAACTGAGGTTTCTGAACAACTCTATTA
>JAITKQ010000035.1 GCA_031278295.1 Spirochaetaceae bacterium
ATAGAATCATTCATTCAAACCGTGCATAAACACCATGCAAATATAGGAGAGGAGCTTGTCAAAGTATTCCACGGCTCGTATTCCCTCCCTTTTAACCTTCCGGCGACTGAATAGTTACACTTTTTTGTATATTCTGCGTGTCATAGAAGAACAGATATCCACACTCATACGATCGTATGCGGAACCGGACGGATACCCTATCGGTATACTCCCTTTATACGGAGTTTTCTTGCTAGGTCGTATTTCGGAATGGAGAAGACCGGCCATCGCGCTGGTGACCACCGCCGTTGTGTCGGTGTCATCGCCCAGATTGACGGCCAGCAATACCGCGTCCCGGTAGTTGTCCGTATTCAGGAAACGCCATATCGAGGCTTCGGGGGTGTCAATTACAAAGCCGCCGCTTTCCACGGAAGCCTCCGGCAGGGCGCGTATATCGTCCCGCAAAATCCGCGCGAACCTGCCGGACATTTCCCAGCCGGTATACGGACTGGCGTCCCGAAAGCGCGCCCGCAAAACGGCGCAAGCGTCTGTTTTGCGGGTGCCGTCAAGTAATTCCCGCAGATACTCAAGAATAGATAAAACAGGCCGCGACAGACCCGCCGTGCGCGTGGGTAATTGAGGAGACGGTTTTCGTGGCGGCAAAACGTTCCGCTTCCGGCTTGTCCGCGATATAAAACACGAGCGGGGCAACACGCATGAAGTAGCCGTTGCCGTTTTTGTTTATGCCGTGGCATCCGGCGTTTTCCGGCGCGGCTCCGGCTTTCAGGTTACGTATGGCTTTAGCGGTCGATAGGCCGACGTCAAACACGCTAACCCGGACGGTAAACGCAGCTTCATCGCGCCACCTTACAAAGTTTCGCGCAATATCGTCAAGGCTGAAGCCGCGCGTAAACGAATCGGCGTATTAGTAAATTTCACCAAAATAATCATTATCTATTTTTTTTATTTCATAAGTTTGTTGATTTGAAACACCGATATTATATTCAATCATTAATTCTGCTAGTTGCATACCGTCAATCATTATTATTTTTGTCTCATTCTTTGGTGAATATTCTAATGCATCTTTCGAGAATGATGAGGCAGTGATAAATATACCTTTTTTAGCTCCTTGCCCAGCTAATGCTCCAACAAATTTTTGAATCTCAGGTCTACCTACAATATTTCCCTCTTTCCACCTTTTTGCCTGTATATAAATTATATCCAGACCCAATTTATCTTCTTTTATCGTTCCATCTATACCTTCATCATTAGTTTTTCCAATTGCCTTTCCTGCATCTTTTATTGAGCCGCCATAACCCATTTTTACTAATAAATCAACAACCAAGCTTTCAAAAAAAGCTGGATTAACATTTCTAACTTTCTCCAATATTTCATCAGCCAAAGTTCTTTTTATGTTTTGAAATGCTGTTTCTATTAATTCTTCCGGTGTATGAATTTCAATTTCATTTGTTGATCCATCATCGTTTTTATTTTGATTTGTTAGATTCAGGAATTCATTGTATTCATCAAATTGTTTAAGGAATTTCATGTCTATTTTTTCCGGTTTGTTTTCTAATACAGAAATTCCTCTTTCTGTAATTTCAATACACCCTCTTTTTGGATAAATTAATAATCTTGCTTTTTTTAAATGTGTTTTTGCCCATCCAGCTCTGTTCTCAAATATGGACTGTTTTCCACTTGGCAATAATTCTTGTTTTTGTTCGTCTGTTAAGTTAAATTTTTCGACTAATGTGTCTATAGCATCCCTAAATTCGTGGATATTTTTATCGGAAGCAATTTCCAACATAGGTAACATTATTGACTGAAAATCCGGTATGTACATATCATCTCCTTATTTATAGGTGAGTTTGTTACGAAAACTGAAGTTTTGGAACAGCTTCAGTAGATTATGCATTCCTGTGGTGATTTTGTCAACCATTCGCGTTGCCCCATCAAAAATGTAACCGGGAAGAGCGATATATAGATTTACGGACGGAATGATAGTATGCTTTAGGGACGGAAGGGTGACCTAATGCCACAAGGCGTGGGAACGTGTCCCGACCACGGGAGAACAAGGGCAATTTATGAAAACGGTACTTTGCTATGGAGATTCAAACACTTACGGGTATATACCTGGTACAGGCGGGCGTTATGATCACAAGACGCGCTGGCCTATGGCGCTGGAACGGATACTGAACGAGGATGCGGACGAGGCGGAATGGTGGGTTGATGAGGAGGGGCTTAACGGCAGGACAAGCTGTTTCGATGACCCGGTAGAGTTGGAAAGGAACGGACTCCGTCACATCATACCGATACTGAAAAGCCACAAACCGCTGGACATTGTGGCCGTGATGCTCGGTACTAACGACCTGAAACGGCGCTTTAACCCATCGCCTTACGATGTCGCGCAGGGTGTGCTTAACGTGATAAAAGCAATTCAACATTCCGAGACAGGACCCGGGGACGGCGCACCAAAGGTCCTCGTTATATGCCCGCCGCCGATACTCGAATCGCCCGTGTTCGGCGATGTTTTCAGCGGGAGCGCGGCCATTTCAAGGCGGCTGGCCCATTTCTACAGGCAGGTTTGCAAGGAGAGCGGGGCGGCATTCTTTGACTCAGGCGGCGTGGTTAAGGTAAGCGACATAGACGGCGTACACCTTGAATCTTCCGAACATCTCCGTCTTGCCGAAGCCTTGTCGGAAATCGTGAGGGGTATATACCTAAGGCACCACTGATTAACTTGAGGCCGCGCCGTAAGGCGCGGTTAAACGCGCGCACTTGACACCCGCTGCCGTTCCGTGATAAACCAATAGAATGAAAATCATTCAACCAATAAGGCATAATATGCCACGTAGAGTACCCCCCCCCCCCCCACATAGAGAATCTGTTGAATTAACGGCCTTTTCAAACATTGGTTTTACGGCGCTCATGCGGCGGGGAGGCGCGTCATGAAGCGGCATTCGCCGGAAGAATTCAACATAACAGGACGTTTTAGCGGAATACGAAAACTGCTTTTTAGAATCAAGAGTGAAAAGATAAATACACCACATGTTGTCAATTCATTTTTGCTTATGATCACCGACCGTATATACCATAAACTAAAAAAACAGGCCGATAGGTTTGAAAAGGAACTTTTTATAAAGCGCTGGCTAAAAAATGTTGACGGAAGAACATTTTTTGACTTTAACGGCGCCTTGTTCCCTGACATCAGGGACGACGCCGTGAATTGGGATTTGTTTTACGATTGGATTTTTGAAGATACTTTTTTAATTAACTGTTACCATGACGATGATTATAGCAAAAGCATAGTTGATGTTTTGGATAAACTGATGAGTGAAGGTCCCTATGGATATGTGGATGAAGGTAATGAATTTGATGTAAGGGTAAGGAGCGGCGATGTGGTGATCGACGCCGGAGCCTGGCAGGGTGATTTTAGCGCCTATGCCGGATCAAAAGGGGCCTTGGTGTACGCGTTTGAGCCGGTAAGCGAAAATTACGAAATTTTAAAAAAGACGGCGGAACTGAACTCCGGCAGAATTATTCCGGTAAAAGCGGGGCTTGGCGACAGTGATTTTGATTTAGACATATCGCTGAATACTGAAGGCAACAGCGGCGGTCATTCTATTGTAGTCAAGAATTCGGAAACAACAGAAAAAATACAAATTACAAGCATAGATAAATACGTTAAAGAAAACGGCATAGAAAAAGTTGATTTTATAAAGGCCGATATAGAAGGGGCGGAACGTGATATGCTGAAAGGGGCGAAGATGACGCTGAAAAATTTTGCGCCGCGCCTTGCGATATGTACCTATCATTTGCATGACGATCCTGAAGTGTTAAAGAATTTGATAGTCGAAGCGAATCCAAAATACAGGGTTGTTCAGCTAAGAAAAAAACTGTTCGCCTGTGTATAGGTTTTCATTCAGGTTTTGAAGCGGCGGCTGGCGGGTCAAGCGCCCCTTTCATGCCGGAGGCAATGCGTGGGAGCGTCCGGGCAGCCGGTTTATCAGGTTTGCCTGGTAGCCGGCCCCAAAGCCGTTGTTTATGTTTACTACGGAGATTCCCGGAGCGCAGGAACTGAGCATGCCGAGCAGGGCGGCTAACCCTCCGAACGACGCTCCGTAGCCGACGCTTGTGGGCAGCGCTATTACCGGCACGGCTACGAGGCCCGCGATTACCCCGGCGAGGGCACCCTCCATACCGGCGCAGGCGATTATTACGCGGGCGGCGCGTATCTCGTCCAGGCGGTTAAACAGGCGGTGTATGCCGGCCACCCCAATATCGTTGATCATGCGGACATTGCTGCCGAAAAATTCCGCGGTCCGCGCCGCCTCCCACGCGACGTCCAGGTCGGATGTGCCCGCCGCCGCGACGACGACAAGCCCTTCCCGTTCGGCCTCACTGTACAGGCTGCCGATGGAAAGGGTTTGGCTTAACTCGTGGTACGACGTTTCACCGAAAGCGGCGGCGGCTTCGTCCGCGATCTCCTTGGACGACTTTGTAGAAAAAACGGGAAGCCCGTGTTCCCTCATCTTGGTCATTATCGACAAGGCCTGTTCGCGCGTCTTGCCGGCGCAGTAAACGACTTCGGGGTACGCGGTGCGCTCCTCCCGCCGCAAGTCTATGTCGGCAAAGCCCAGATCGCCGTGGTACAGCGCGTTTATGCGTTTTTCAGCCTCGTCCGCGCCCATGCTGTTTTGCCGTACCTGTTCAAGAATTTCAAGGACTGCCGTATTCACGCTTTATAATTTCCTCCGCCTCGTCAAGGGACAGCCCCCGTTCGCGCGCCAGCCTTTCGCGGTCACGGTATTCGATTTTGGAGCGCCGCATCTTTTCGTCAAGGAAAACGGTTTTTACCTCCGCCTCGTCCTCGCCGCATCTGATCTTGGACTGCTCACGGGGCAAGGATACGCGGCGCACGGTTGTTTCGCGGAAGCCTATCGTGCTTGATCGTTCAAAGATTACCCGGCGTAGTAAGATGAGACTTTCGTTAGGGCAGAGGACGGAGACTATCACGCCGGGGCGCGATCTTTTCATCATGCAGGAGGTAAACGTTACATCCAGAGCGCCCGCCTCAAAGAGCCTGTCCATCAGGAAGCCGAGAGCCTCGCCGGTCATATCGTCGATGTTTGTTTCGATCACCGTAAGTTCCTCGTGTATCCGGACGCCGGCTGAGGGGAGGGCGGCGCCTAGCCGCTCCTCGCGCCACGAGACGGCAAGAACGTTGGGCCTGTCCAGCTTCCGCGAACCCACGCCGTAAGCCGTCTTTATATGTTTGAAAACGGCGCTTGTTACAAACTCGTCCACGCTTGCGGCAAGGATCGCGGCCCCTGTCGGTGTCGTCATCTCTTTGTTGAAACCGCCCGTCCTTACCGGAAGCCCCTCGCAGAGCTTCAGCGTGGCGGGGGCGGGGACTGGGAGGATGCCGTGGGCGCATTTTACGACGCCGCCGCCAAGCTCTATTTCGCTTGAAGTGATCCTGTCCGGTTTCAGCATATCAAGACAGACCGCGTTCCCTACAATGTCGATGATCGAATCGAGCGCGCCGACCTCATGGAAGCTAACTTCGTCCACCGGAACGCCGTGCACCTCCGCCTCGGCGGCGGCTACCCGTGAAAATATGGACAGGGACCGTTCCTTCGCACCGATGTTCAGCCCTGACTTTTCTATCAACGCCCTTATGTCGCGCCAGGCGCGGCAATGTCCATGATTTTCTCCGCCGTGTCCGTGCTGTCCGCAGCCGTGACGGGTATGGGGGGCGGAGTCATCATTGTCTATGTTTACAACGGCGCGTGTGCCGGTGATGCCGCAGCGTTCTTCTTTGACAAAATCGATAGACCAGCCTGAAAGGTCAAGTTTGTCCAGTTCCCTGTAGAGGAGCCGCGTGTCAACGCCCAGATCGACGAGGGCGCCAAGCGTCATGTCTCCGGAAATGCCGGCGAAACAGTCAAAATGCAGAGTCTTCACGGTCAGGTTTCCCGCGTCCGGTTGAGGCTGCCCATCGCGTAGCCTTCAAGCTCAAGCGCCGCGTACAGGAAGCCCAGCCCCTTTATCCCGGCGGAAATCCTATCAAGCGCCTCCCCGTCAAAAAAACGCCCGCGTTCCTCCCGCGCCACCTCGATGCGGGCAATGTCGCCGTGGGAACGTACGCGGAACTGTACAAAGCCTTCCGCCCGCAGCAGGTCTTCCGCCTTTTCGACGCGGGACAGTTTTTGCCGGTCTATCCGCTCGCCGTAAGGAATGCGCGAAGCAAGGCAGGCAAAGGCCGGTTTGTTCCATGTAGGAAGCGCGAATCGTTTCGACAGCTCCCTGATTTCCGCCTTGTTAAGGCCCGCCTCCCGTAGCGGGCTGCAAACCCGCAGCTCGGCAAGGGCGCGGAGGCCGGGTCGGTAGTCGTTCAAGTCGTCCATGTTGGAGCCGTCAAAGACAGTTTTTGCGCCGTATTCCAGCGCCGTTTCAATGATTTTCCCGAATTCTTTTTTTTTGCAGTGGTAACAGCGCTCACGCGGGTTTGCCGCCACTTCCTCGTCAATATGATCCTCGTTGACAAGGATATGCTTTATGCCGGTAAGGGCCGCTATCTGTTTGGCGCAGTCAAGCTCGCTTTGCGGGAGCATGGGGGAAACTATAGTAACCGCTATCGCACCGCCGCCGAGCGCCGAAACCGCCGCATGACAGAGAAAAGAGCTGTCAACCCCGCCTGAAAAGGCTACGGCGGCGCTATTTACACCACCGATAAACTTTATAAGCCTGTCGTACTTTTCGTCCAGAGACACCGTGTCGTTCAACTATAACTTTTTTGCGCCCGCTATAAGCTGGTTTATTGACGAGGTGTGGGCGGAATTTATACCGGCGCTGATGAGTCCCTTTTTAATGCTGCCGCCGGCGGCCTCACTCGAATCGTAAAAGCGGATATAACTGTACTT
>JAITKQ010000025.1 GCA_031278295.1 Spirochaetaceae bacterium
GCTTTGCGGGGTTCCGCCAGGCAAGCCCTTTGGGTTGCCTGGCCATTCCCTGCGGGCACGCTTCGAGCGAACGCTTTGCGCGAACGCTTTGCGCGAACGCTTCGCGCCCCTCCAATCCCCGCGTTCCGTACACGACGGCTTTTTCGGCAATGATAGACCGGTATGTAAAATTACCGGGCAACTCGGCCTCCTCCGCCGCTTGCACCTATGCCTCTAAAATCATATCCTTAATTTTTATGGGTGGTAACTGTTTTGGACAGGCTTTCAGGGTTATCACGTTCGGCGAATCGCACGGGCCGGCGGTCGGCTGTGTTGTTGACGGCTGTCCCGCCGGTTTACCGCTGGATGTGGAGACGGTAAGGCGGGACCTGGCGCGGCGGCGGCCCGGCGGCGGAGCTTCAACTTCACGATCGGAACCGGACGAGGCGGAAATACTGTCCGGCATCTTTGAGGGGCGCACACTCGGTACGCCCATAGCGATCGTTATACGCAACACCGCGCAACGATCGGGGGATTATGACAAACTAAAGGATGTGTACCGGCCCGGCCACGCGGATATGGTCTGGGACATAAAATACGGTTTCCGCGATCACCGCGGGGGAGGGCGCGCTTCGGCGCGTGAAACTGTCGCGCGCGTTGCGGCCGGGTCCGTTGCCCGCGCCTTCCTATCCGAAAACGGCGTTACCTTACGGGCCTGGACGCAGGCCCTTGCCGGCATAGAGGCGCCCGTTCCGGACTCGGACGGCTTTGACCCTGACGAGGTTGAAAGGAACGTGTTCCGGGTCCCGTGCAGCCGCACGGCGGACAGAATCGCGGCCAGAATAGAAGAACTGCGCGGGGAAGGCGAAAGTGCGGGCGGCGTTGTGGAATGCCGTGTTCAGGGTTTACCAGCCGGGCTGGGCGAGCCTGTTTTTGACAAACTGGACGCACTGCTGGCCCAGGCGGTGATGTCGCTGGGCGCGGTCAAGGGTATGGAATTCGGCGCGGGCTTTGCCGCCGCGCGTCTGAGCGGCTCGCAAAACAACGACAGGCCGCTACCGGGTGGCGGGCCGCCCGGCCCGCCACCCGTCCCTGCCTATTCCGGCAACAACGCGGGCGGGGTCCTGGGCGGTATCTCGAACGGCGCGGAACTCGTGTTCCGCGTCGCGTTCAAACCGGTTCCGTCAATCGCAAAAAAACAGCTTACGGTTGACAGCCTTGGCCGGGAAGTTGAACTTGAGATTCGCGGGAGGCACGACATTTGCGTATGCCCGCGCGCCGTACCCGTCGTAGAGGCGATGACGGCCCTGGTTCTGGCCGACCTTATGCTGCGCCGCCGCACGGACAGGCTTGTTCCCGGCTTGGACGGTATCCGGTAACGGCGTTTTGGCCTTGATTTCAGCGTCACGGTGTTTTGAAACCCCGCGGTCTGTCGCGCCTCGCATATATAGAGTTTACACGCTGGAAAAGTATAAGGCGGGGAAGTCGCGGCAATCAAAGTTGCCGCCCACTTCGGCCCGGCCCCGTATTTGCGTAGCCCCCCCCCCCCCGGCCAGAGGGAGGGAAAGGCGGGTGATGCCGCCGGCAGCGGGCTAAGGCGGGACGGAAGGGGCGGAACAGGATGTTTTCAGCCTAGCGTTTACCCTGCACGCGCCCGGCGGCGGGATTGGCTATTTTCCCCGGGGCGAATTCGCAAGTGCGCGTACCAGAACCGGCAGACCGTACAGGCGTATAAAGCCTTTCGCGTCAGCGTGCCTGTACAAATCCCCTGTCGTAAAGCTGGCAAGGTCCGTGTTGTACAGAGAGTACGGCGACGAAATACCGGCCGGGCTTATGCCGCCTTTGTACAGCTTTAACCGCACGGTGCCGCTTACCCTGTCCTGGGTCGAATCGACAAACGCGCTCAAGGCCTCGCGTAGCGGCGTGAACCAAAAGCCGCCGTATATGAGTTCCGCCAGCTTGTCGCTCACAGTTTGTTTGAAGGAATAGGTCTGCCGGTCAAGGCAGAGGTGCTCAAGTTCGGAATGCGCGTAGTACAGGATGCTGCCGCCCGGCGTCTCGTACACGCCGCGGCTCTTCATGCCCACAACGCGGTTCTCGACGAGGTCAACAAGTCCTACGCCGTGCGCCCCGCCCAGCTTGTTTAGCTCGTAAACAAGGCTTACCCCGTCCATTTTCTTGCCGTTTACCGCCCTTGGGATGCCTTTTTCAAACTCAATATCCAGATAAACCGCCTTGTCAGGCGCTTTTTCAGGCGGGATCGTCATTTTGAGCATGGAGTCATAGTCCGGCTCATTGTTAGGGTCTTCCAGTTCCAGCCCCTCATGGCTGATATGCCACAGGTTATCGTCCCGGCTGTACGATTCGCGCCGCTTCATAGGCACGGGCAGTCCCCGTTTTTCAAGGTATTCTATCTCATCATCGCGGCTTTTTAGTTCCCAAGTGCGCCACGGCGCTATGATTTCCAAATCCGGCGCAAAGGCCATTATCCCAAGGTCAAAACGAATCTGATCGTTCCCCTTGCCGGTTGCGCCGTGCGCTACCGCCTGCGCTCCCTCCTTCCGGGCATACTCCACAAGCGTTTTGGCGATGAGCGGCCGTGCCGTCGCCGTACCCAAAAAGTACTTATCCTCGTACAGGGCGCCGGCCTTTAGTGCCGGCCAAATGTACCCCTCTACATACTCCTTTTTTACATCAACAATATGGCAGGCCGCCGCGCCCGTATCAAGCGCGCGCTGTTTAATCACCTGCCAATCCGCCTCCTGCCCCACATCCACACAAACGGCGATGGTTTCACAGTCATAATTTTCCTTTAGCCACGGGATGATTACCGTCGTATCCAGCCCGCCGGAATAGGCAAGCGCCACTTTCTTTTTCATAAAACTCCTCGCAAACATTGAGCATTCATGCCAACACATATATTATAGCGGTACACCGTCTTGTGTAAATATATGGGCCGGCATAAACACCCAGGAGGGGTAAATACGGCAAACCCTGAATGTCGCGCCAGGCATTAAGCCATCTATGGGCCGGCTTTTCCGGACAATTCCCGGCCACCTTGCGGCCCGGCTACCCGGCGGGCGGCTATAGATTCTTGAACATTTTAAAACCTTTATCGTTCAGCAGCTTTTCGATCCGTGCGTAAGGCAAAACAACTTCGAGCGTACCCATAGAGTAGGGGGATATTTCATAGGGATTCCAGCAAAAGCCGAGTCCTTCACGCGAAATAAAAAAGTTTCGCGGGACATTGGCCGTCTCGCTCAAAAATCCGGCGGAGGTGAGCGGCGCACCGGGTTCAACGTGGTACCGTGCGCGTAGCGCGTCATTTATCCCGACCCGCAGGTCATTTTCCGCCCCCGCCCGCAAAATATCAATTAACTCAACTTTTGAAAGCGTCTCTCTGTCAAGTACAAAAAAAGCTTTCTCGTTTTGGCCGTGAGCGCCGCCCGATAAGTAATAATAACTGCGCGATACAACAATAAAGGAAGGGTACACGGCCCCGTCAAAGGTTTCTCTATACGTCCGGTTATAGGACTCGCCGGGCTGTGCGGCCGCGGACTCTTTTGTCTTTAGGTACTCGCTTTTTATATTGTTGTAAACATTGTCCGCGTAATCCTGGCAACTTAACCCGTCGTACAAAACATCCCGCAGCATCTTACGTTCCGCCTGATCCAGTACATCAAGCGTATCGACAAAAAAATCCAGCTTTGGCCCGTTTTCTTTTTCCGGGAACAGCGGCACAACTTCTTTTTTTGAGTAAGTTACATAGTTAGACGATAACTCTCCCCCCACATACCAGCCGGTGCTGTAAGCCGGCGGTACAAGATCCGGCCCGTTTTCCCTGCTACGCTTGCCCGCACAGGAATTCAACACCAGTGCGGAAACCAAAATGGCAGATAAAAAAACAAATTTCATTTTACTCTCCTGATCATAAAGTTTTTTTTCCGGCCGTGTTAAAAGATACGTCATTCACGCCTCCGCAGGCGGTGTAGCTTCATTTAGAGACGGCCCTGAAACATACAATATTACAATATTACAAAAAAAACGCGCCATATACAAAAGCGGTAGATGGCGGACACAGGCCGGAGCGATCCGTTACGGGTGGTTTAGGGCTTCGTCCCTGTCGGCAAGCGTTACGGTAAGTTTTACGGTATTGCCGTTTCGCAGAACCTCGACATCAATTCTGTCCCCGCCCTTGTTGTCTTCCAGCGCCGAATACAGATCGGCAAGCGTATCCACCTTCATGCCGTCAACTTTTGTTATGATGTCGCCGCCGAGATATATCACGGACGAACCGTAACGGACGGGATCGCTACCCTGACGGAGACCGGCCTTTTCCGCAAGGCCCGACTTTTTGGTACGTGAAACCAGAAGCCCGCTCTGGACAGGCAGTTTCGCGTAACGTACCAGCGCCGGGAAGACCTGCACAAGAGTGGCGTCGATCCAGCCGCGCCGCACCTTGCCGTACTCTATAAGTTCCGCGACTACACGCTTTGCCGTGTTTACCGGGACGGCAAAACCTATTCCTATTGAGCCGCCCGACGGCGAATATATCATCGTTGTAACGCCGATCATACGTCCGGTCGCGTCTATCAGCGGACCGCCTGAGTTACCGGGGTTTATCGAAGCGTCCGTCTGTATCATGTCGCGTATGATGTTGCGCTGGGATGTTTGTATAGGACGGCCCAGGCCGGATACAATGCCAACGGTCAACGTGCGTTCAAACGCGAAAGGGTTGCCGATTGCAAGCACCTTTTGCCCCACTTTAAGGTTGGAGGAATCGCCGAATGGTATCGTCTTTAGATCGACATCGGGCGGCGGTTTGAATTCAACGACGGCAAGATCATTCTCCGGGTCCGTACCCTTCACGCTCCCTTCTATCTGCGTACCGTCCGCAAGGTTAATGAAAACCTTGATCGCTTTTTCGATAACATGGTTATTCGTCAACACGAGTCCGCGTGTGTCTATAATCGTGCCGGATCCGGAAGTTCCGTCCTGCGGTACAGGCTCCAGGAACCAGTTGTACGCCTGAATCTCTGTGGTGATGTTGACAACCGCCTCGTTAAGCTGTTCGTATACCGCAATATTTTCCCGCTCGTCCGCGGAATAAGGCTGTAGGTCCGCCGTGTTTAACTTGAGGGTACGTGTTTCCGGCGATTCATGCAATTTTAACGGCGCTTCCGCTGTTTTTTCACGGTCCGCAACCGCTTCCGTGCCGGCACTGTCCGGATTCGGGAACTTTATGATCCCTATTCCCAGCGCAAACATCAGCACTATAAGCGCGCTTAGTGTCGAAAAAACCGTAGCCTGCCGCCAATTATGCAGTCTCATACTCCCTCCCCCTCTTTACGAATGATAAAACTGTATATTTTTGACGCGGTTTAGTCAATTGCCCGGAAGAATAGGGTACGGGCGGCGGACGCCACTGCACGGCGGCAGGCCTGAATATCAAGGATTGAGGGGGCGAATCATTCCTGTACGGGAGATCCCTGCCCGGTATGAACGCAAAATTTTCCGGGGTTCATCCGCCTTTTATGCTGAAATAGAGCGCCAGCGCCGAAACGCCCGCGCATAGGATGAGCAGAACGGTGTCGAGCGTCTTCCATTTGAACGTGATTGTCACGGGAAATGTGCCGTCGAATCCCCTGGAAACCATCGCTAAAGATAGCCTCTGGGAACGGAACACGGCGCGCGCGCTTGTCGCGGCGAAGACCGCCGCAAATGAACGCCATAAGCGGAACGTACCGCTTTCAGGGTGCCGCAGCCTCATGGATACGAGCGTGACGGACAGCCGTTCACCAAGCAAAAATATGTACCGGTAGCTCAGTATAAAAAGGGACACCAGTTTTTCCGGCACCCTCAGCTTTGTCATCGACGAAGCAAGCGCGCTTACGCTCATCGGGATTATAAAGATCATGTACAGCAGCGCCGCCGCGTTGATCCGCAATGTGTAGAGTACCGCGCTATCCATGCTGAAGCCAAACGGGACGGTAAGCCAGAGCGCCGCCGTCATCATGTTTACCGGTATAAGGCGGAGGGCTGTTACCCGCAATTCCCGTAATAACGGCAAAAGGCAGAGTACGATGAGGCCGGACAAGGCCGCCGCGCTCGTCGTGTAAACCGCGGCCGCTATGAGCGCTGCCGCCGATATGAAGCGGCAGCGCTTGTCTACCGGCGACAAAAAGTCTTTTTTGTACTCCAGCCTGTCAAGATACATACTGCGGTACCGTTTTTGAAAGAAAGGCTACGGTAAAGGCGGATATGACGCCCTCCACCGCGGCAAGCGGCAGGTTGGCGGCAAACAGCAGCGCCGCGGTAGCCCGCAGTTCCATGTCCGAAAAAAAGAGTGCGGCGCATACGAGGACGGTTCCCGCTATTACGGCGGTGAATCCGGACGCAAAGGCGGGCAGGAAGCCGAGCCTGGCCGGAATCCGGGGGAGTATGGCGCGGTACACGCCGCTGCCCGCCAGCGCCGCCGTGCCCATCACGGTCGTGTTTACCCCCAGCGACAGGAGGCCGCCGAACTGGAAGAGGATTCCCTGTAACAGCAGGGCGATAAACAGGGCCGGCACGGCGCTCCAGCCCAACATTACCCCGGCAAGGCCGAGCAGGGTGAGGTGTATGCTGGAGGGGCCCAACGGCACGTGGACGAGGGAGGCGAGAAATAGCGCCGCCGAAACGAGCGCCGTTTCAGGCAGTTTTTCGGTATGTGTTTTTTTCAGTCCCGCCGCCAGGCCGCCTGCCGCAAGCGCCCAGCCCGCCGCAATGACGGGGCCTGAGAGGACGCCTTCACTTATGTGCATAGCCCGCCTCCTCCGCCTTTGCCGCCGCCCCGCGCCGTTTCAGGCCGAGCAGGTACCAGACGCCGAATATGTTCGCTAGGAGGCTTAGCCCCAGCGCGATGTTGAATACAAGCGGCACCCGCCCGTCTGCCGCCGCCGGGGCTTCGCCGCCGGCGGCGAGCTCCTGTACGGCGGCGGCGTTTACGATGATGCTTCCCTTGTGCCCCATGCCGTCTTCCATATCCACACGCCATTCCCCTTCCTCATCGGGGATGAAACAGAAGATACCGTTTCTGTCCGTTATCGAAACCAGCGATTCCACATTCCTGTCCCGTGTGGACGGCGGGAATATTTTGATTTTGGCAAACGAGACAGGCTCGTCCGTGCTGTACTTAAAGTACACGGTACGGACAGGCCTGTCCTCGCCGCTTACATCGTAAACTTCGACGCCGTGCCCGAAAATATAAGACGGGATAACAAGCGCCAGCGCCGTAGTCAGCGCGAAGGCCGGGGAAGCGCGGCGCCGTCTTTTTTTTACTTTCACTTGACGTTGAATACCACGATAGCGGCTATATTGTCTTCGTCAGTATCGGGGTATGAGGATCGGCGGGTGTCGCTGGCCCTCACTATCCACAGCCCCTTGCTGTCAAGTTTAAAGCTCAGCTCGCCCTTATCGTCCGTTTTTACCTTGTGGGCGTACGTGTCCGGTTTTTTGTAGTTGTAGTAGTCCCATGTCGCCCCCACTTCCGTGCCGGCGAACGGCTGTCCCTTGTACAGTACCCTGAACTTTGCCCTTGAGCCCTTCTTTAACTTTGCCGGGTTTGTGAGCGGGATTATCTCCAAATCGTGTCCGAGCGGTGTCGAAAAGCTTGTGTCGTTAGAGCCGGGATTCAGGAAGAGCTTTGAATATTTTGCAAAGTACCGCGCCTTCGAAATGGTCTTGTCCGGTGACGCGGCGGCAACTTCCGCCTTCGTGCCGTCCGCATAGCCGCCGTCCGTGAACAGACAGTAAAAACCGCCCTTCCTGTTGCCGACTATCACGGTCGGGGTATCATCAGGCAGCCTGTAACTTGTCTCGTACCAAACCCTGTCCGCGTTTTTTTCGAGCGGAAGCTCGCCGCCTGCCCGCTGGCCGTTCCTGTAAACGAGCACCTCGTTCACCTCAACCGGTTCCAGTTCCTCGCCGACGGTAAAGTAGTGGGTGGAAAGCGCGTTGATCTTGACGGTATCGCCCGCTTTGTAGTCTTTTGCTTCATCAGGAATTACATAGAATTCATGAGCCGTGAGCGTTCCCGCAAACAGAACGCCTGTAACAATCGCGAAAACAAATGTCTTTTTCACAGTTTTCTCCTTGAGAAAAAAATTGGTTTTCAAACGAAAACCGTTATGGCAGGAGTTCATCCCCTTTTCAGGCGTTCCTTCACGGAACAGGCGGGAACAGCTTCATGCTGTTATTTACATTAAACCATGCCTTGCTCTCCATGTCAAGCAAACCAGGCAACGCGACCTTGATTTGCCCTTACTTTTTCAAAATGAGGCACGGCCTCTTTCCGGTTACATTTTTGATGATGCAACGCGGGCTATTGACAAAAAAAATTTTTTATGTCAAACTATCAGGCGTATACTACAAAGGAAGCAAGGTGCGGGGGCTTGAGGCCTTCCTATTCCTTCGCTATAGCGTAACTGTGATTGGGCCTTTGCGGGTGCAAAGGCGGCGCGGACGCCACTGGTGATGTAAGACATTTCCGGGAAGGCGCGCCCGGCCAACATTAACGTTGGCCATTCCATAAGTCAGGAAACCTTGGTATACGATGGGCTTTTGCCCATGTAGTTTGTACCGTAAACATGGGAGGGGGGTTTACGCCGGTTCGCAAGAAGCCGGGAGGATCGTATACATGACAGCCTTGTGGCGTCGTTTTAAGACATTCTACAACACCCCAAACGGGGCGTCCGTCCGTGCTGTTTGCAGGCACCTGTACCCCCCCCCCCCCCCATAAATTACACCGTTTATCGAACCCCAAAAAGATTTCACAAAAGTGCCGTAAAACAGCGTTTCTACGGTTAAAACATATACATACCTACCATTTTCTTAAAAAACAGGGTGTGGACCGGGGCGTGCCGCTTCCGGTTCGGGCCCTGCTTTTATACGTCCGTCCGGTACGGACAGGCTCGGACAACACCGGTACACAAGGAAACAACATGAAAAGACGGATTTTAATACCCGATGTGCTGGCTCTGCTGGTCATGCTGACCGGGCCGGCGCCGTTCGCGCAGGAGGAGGAGACTTCCCGTGAGGCGGCGGCCTCCGAGGAAACATCAGGCCTCCGTGAAGCGGCGGCCCCCCAGGAAACATCAGGCCTCCGTGAAGCGGCGGCCTCCGAGGAAACATCAGGCCTCCGTGAGGCGGCGGCCTCCGAGGAAACATCAGGCCTCCGCGAAGCGGCGGCCCCCCAGGAAACATCAGGCCTCCGCGAGGCGGCGGCCCCTCAGGAAACATCAGGCCTCCGCGAGGCGGCGGCCTCCGAGGAAACATCAGGCACCCGGAAGGCGGCGCCGCGCCAGACCGGGGGCGGGCTCCCCCTGTCCCTGGGCGCGGGGTTGGAAGCGAACAACAACCACCGCAACGGGGTTGCGCTGGGCATTCAGGCGCAGGCGGACTGGCGGATATTCCCGTTTCTCGCGGCGGGAGCGCGGGGCGCGTTCAACAGCAACTTTTTCTTTTCCAACACCGTGGAGGCGGAGGGCTTTGTCCGCTTCATGCTGCCGCTGCGCGCGTTGACGGTCTTTGCCCAGGCCGGCGGGGGCGTGTCGTGGGTCTTTATCTACGAGGGGAACGCGGCGACTCCGCTCTTTGGCGGGGCCTTGGGCGTCCGTATCCCGCTGGGCGGGTTTTATCTGGAACCGGCGGTCCGCTTAGGGGTTCCCTTCCTGTGGGGCGCGGGTCTGAGTCTTGGCAAGGATTTTTCAAAAAAAAGGGTAAGGAGCAATGAACGATGAAGACGACAGAGGCTAACGCGCCGTTTGCGGCGGCGTTATTCATGGCGGCGCTGTTTGCGGCGGCCCTGCTTACCTGTGAGAACGCGATGTACCAGGAGGCGGCGGAGGTGGCGCAGGACAAGGGGGCGCAGGGGCCTACGGTGATCACCCGCGGCGGAAACGAGGACGAGGATTTGGCGGAAGAAGAGGACGGGGCAGATTTTTATGATGATGAAGAGGACTTGCCGGAGGATGAGGACGGGGAGGAGAATCCCGACCCGGCCCATATAGGCGGCGGCGAAGGGGAGTACCAGGGGATCAAGGTGGTGTCGGTAACGCTGAATGAAAGCGTGTTGACTCTGGAAAGAGGAGGGAAGGCGCAGCTGACGGCGACGGTGGATCCGCCTGAAGCGCAGGTAACGTGGGTGTCGGAGAAAACGGCCGCTGTCTCGGTTGACGGGAACGGCGAGGTAACGGCGCATCAGTTCGGCACGGTGAAGGTCATCGCTAAGGTGGGGGGCAAGAGGGCGGAATGCGCGGTTACGGTGACCGGGGTCAAAAGCGCGGGGCTTTACCAGATAGTGAGCGAGACAGAGGTGGAAGAAATAGACCTGTCCGGGCAAACGGAGGCGACGATGCTTACAAAGGCGTTTGGCTTTATCAGCGCGAGCGGCGAGGACGACGCTCACTATGAGATTGTGCTGGATGAGAACGAAACGGACAGCACCGCCGCCGGGTACATCATTGGTACCGGGCCGTCCAACCCAAGCACCGGCACCAAAAAAGGACTGACGATCACGGTGAGGGGGAAGGAAGGCGTTGATGTTACGGTGAAGAAAGATGTTGCGGGCGCGTTGTTTTCCGTGTGCGGGAAGACAGGCGACGAACCTCATCTGATACTGGAAAACATCACGCTTCAGGGACTCAACGGGGACCCCATTCCGAACACCAGCGCGTTGGTCCTGGCCGGTTATAAAGACTCTTGGGTCTCGTACCAGGGAACCCTGACGATGAAGGACGGCAGCCGGATAACGGGGAATGCACACATGTCATCCTCGAACTATACCACCGGCGGGGGCGTGGATGTTGCGGTCCTCGGCACATTCTTTATGGAAGGGGGCATGATAGACAACAACCGTAGGATTACCACTACGTACACCTCAACAGCGGACGGAGGCGGCGTATACAACGCCGGAACATTTGAGATGAGCGGCGGAATTATCGAAAACAATACAGCCGAAGGCCGGATGGCGAGCAGCTGGGGCGGCGGGGTTTATACGGCAAAAGCCTTTACCATGACCGGCGGCAGTATCCGTAACAATGTATGTATAGCGCTGGAAGACACCGTATACGACAAAGGTTGTGGCGGCGGGGTTGCTGTAGGGGCTGGAACCTTTACCATGTCCGGCAGCGCGGAAATCGCGGACAACAAGGCGAAGACGGAAGGGGGCGGGGTTTATGCAGGGGCTGCCTTCAATATGGACGGCGGGGCTATCCGGGGCAACAGGGCGGCGGAACACGGCGCGGGGGTCTTTGTGGCAACAGGCGGGACGTTCACCAAGACAAGCGGCATCATCTACGGCATAGACGCCGGCGAGGATTCCAACAAAGCAACGGACGGAATAGAGGCCGCGGTACACGCGATGGAAGTAATGCAGGGATACGGCACGGGGGTTAGCACCAAATACTACCGCGACACGGATGCCGGGGCGGAGGTGTTGTTGAACGCCACGAAAGAGGCGGGATGGGATCAATGAACAAAAGAGGGGTTTTGGGCAAAGGCGGCCGCGTCCGGGCGCGGCTGTTGGGCAATAGAAGCGGGGTTAACCGCGATTTTTGACAAGGAGGAATTATTAACACTTCGTGTTAATATCCGATTGAACGTCAGCGGCGATACCGCCGCTTTTTATAGGAGGAGGAATGCTTATGACGCTTATAAATGATAGTTCGTGAAAAACGCCTGCAACGTTTTTTAGGACAGAGCGGCGTTTAGCCGTATCTTTGGTTTTTGAAGTGTGTATTTTGTTAAACGTTAAACGTTAAACGTTAAACGTTAAAACGCGGATATTTCCGCACAATTTTTGAGGAGTTTTTTATGAATAGTTTTTATACTGTTTTAAAACGGGCCTGGAAACCCGTATTCGGTTTGATCATTGCCTCGGCAATGTTCATTTCTTCATGCGATGCCGTTACCGGACCCGAC
>JAITKQ010000037.1 GCA_031278295.1 Spirochaetaceae bacterium
AGGCGGGGGCTGACCCTTTTCGGAGGAAGCCGCGTTTAGGGTCAGCCCCCTGACCGGGAAGGCTGAGGAGGGGGCTGACCCCTTTCGGAGCAAGCTACGGCTGGGGTCAGCCCCCGGACTGGGAAGGCTGCGGCTGGGGGTCAGACCCCTTTCGGGGGAAGCTACGGCTGGGGGCAACACCCGGACTGGGAAGGCTGAGGGCGGGGTCAGACCTCTGCCCGCAAGTGCCCGACACCATAAGGCAAAATACCCCCCTTGACTCCTTTTGCCTTTCATGGCAGACTGAAACAGTATGAAAACGATTTTTGTAAACCCGGACCGCGCCGTTCGGAAATGGTTCCTCATTGATGCGGAAGGAAAAGCCCTAGGGCGCATCGCGGCAAGGGCGGCGGCCATTGTTCGTGGAAAAGAAAAGGCGATTTTTGCACCGCACCATGAACTTGGCGATTACCTGGTACTGATAAATGCCGCCAAAGTTACGGTCAGCGGGCGGAAGTACGAAAAAAAGCTGTACCATCATCATAGCGGTTTCCCGGGCGGTCTTAAAACCCAGACGTACAGGAAGCTTGCCGAACGGCACCCTACCGCGCCGCTCGAGGCGGCTATCCGCGGGATGCTGCCCAAAGGTCCGCTGGGAAGAAAGGTATTCAACAACGTAAAAATTTACGCGGGCAGTGAACATCCGCACGCCGCGCAAAATCCCGAAAAGATCGATTTTTAAGAGGTATTTTGTGGTTAGAAATCTTGGTATCGGAACAGGGAGGCGAAAAACTTCCGTGGCCCGTGTCTATGTGCGTGAAGGCAGTGGTAAGGTTACCGTCAACGGCAAGGGTTTGAATAAATATTTTCCCCAACTTGAGCATATCAATGTGGTGAAGGCCCCGCTGATGGTTATTTCCGAAGAAAACAAATTCGACGTGCTGATCAATGTGTACGGCGGCGGGCTTAGCGGTCAGGCTGGCGCTTGCCGTCACGGCCTTGCCCGCGCCCTCTGCCATGTTGACGAGGCTAACTATACCAGCCTGCGGGCGAACGGTTTTTTGACACGCGACAGCCGTATGGTTGAACGCAAAAAGTACGGTCAGGCCGGGGCGCGCAGACGCTTCCAGTTCTCCAAACGTTAAAGCGCCTCCATGTGTTGAGCGGGACAGGTGCCCGCTTTGCCGGGCCGGTGCTATGCGGGGGTAAACCAACGGTATGGAAGGGCTTTGTACGGACGGCCAGGCCGCAATGCCGCCCGCGTTGCGGGCGGCATTGCGGCTGGTGGCCCGCGCCGAACAGTTTACTTCGGGGCTTTCATTAAAACTTCAAAAAAAAGGGTATAGCCGGGACGAGGTACGGTTTGCGGTTGACACGTTGGCTGACGCAGGTATGTTGGACGATCTGCGTTACGCCCGGCTTTGGATAGCTTCGCGGGTGAAGCGCAGGGCCGACTCGCCCCGCGAACTTTTGTACGCGCTCCGGGTCAAGGGCATAAGCCGCAGTACCGCCGTTACCGCGTTAAAAGAGACGCTTAATACGGATATTGAGCTTGCGCTTGTGCGGCGCTTTGTCAAAAAGAAGGGGCTTTGTGCCGGGGCGAACGATGGCGCCGTACGGAAAAAACTCTGTTCTGACGGCTTTAGCCCGGAAACGCTGGACAGTTTTTTTGATGAATGAATTTGTTTGCCGGAAAAAAACTTATGGCTAGCGCCGCGTTTGACGCGACCGTGCGGGGCAGGGTTCAACACGTGGGTTTTCGTTACTACGCCTGCGTCGAAGCGGAACGGTTCGGTGTATGCGGCTGGATTCGCAACAATTCTTCCGGCGAGGTGGAAGTCCACGCGGAAGGAGAAGCGGAAAATCTGAAAAAATTCCTTTCATGGCTCAACAAGGGACCGCCCCACGGCAGGGTTGATTCGGTAAACATAAGCCGGTGTGCGCCAAGCGGTACATACAGGGGTTTTGTGGTAGACTATGACGGATGAAAACTAAAGCGCTGTTTCTACTCTGCATACCCTTATTCTACCCGCAGCCCGCCAACCCTGTTGATTTTACCGTCGGCGGCGGCGTAGACTTCGCCTCATACTCTCCCAAAAATGAAGACCCTGTTGGCGATACTTTTAGCCCTGAACTGCTGCCGCTATATTTCGCGGAGTTTAAAAGCGATTTTGCGGTTGAATACAATTACCTTATCAGGGCGGCCTACGATCCTATATGGCTTAATACGATTTCAGGCAACGTCGGGTATCATTTTGGAAAGGTGAATATTGGCCTCGGTTTTTTCGCGGGCGACAGCGATTTTACCTTTCAGGCGTTCGATGCCGGTTTTTCGGGCCGGGCCGGGTTTGAGTTTCCGGGTATTTTTTTTGCGAATGCGAGCATCGCGTCAAGTCTGGACGGCGGCTCGGACAGCGCCGAAACCGCTACCCGCAAACTAATCGGCGCCCAGGCAGGGTTCTGGCTTCCACACATCTTTTTTACGTTTGATTTTGAGCTTAAAGACTATATAGAGCAGCTTGCGAATGCCTCGAATATACACAGGTCGCGTACATTGTACAAGTTGAATATGGAAATGTATTCAAAAAATACGCCCTACAGGATAGGTTTTATATTCGGCTACCAGACTCTGTCCCGCAAAATAGAAGCCGGTCCCGCGCCGGAAGATGTCTCTTCAAACATGGCCATCATAGGGATGAGTTTTTTCAACCAGATTAGCCGTACTTTTGCCTGGTTTGCCGATGGTGAATTGTCATTAAATATAGACGACATCACGGACATAAATATATATTTCCGCGCTTCCGCCGGTTTAACTTTTTCGTATAACGGCAGCTAGGGGGGGGGGGGGGGTATGCAGGGAAGAAGACCGAACGCCAAGACTACAAATTCCCCCGCGGTTATCCCGATGATGCAACGCGGCAGCTTGCCCAGGGGGGGGAATCTTTGGTACGATTGGCGTATGAAAACTGTATGCTGTGTCGCCGAAGTAGGGGACAAGGAAAGTCTTTCGGCGGAGAAAATGGATCAGGAGTTTTCGGAGGCGCTGAGCGAAGCTCTGGCGGAGGCAGGGAAGGGTCAGGCGCTGATCATACCCCCCGACATCACGCGCTTTCATTCAATGGCCGGGTTTTTTACCGATATTTGTGTACGGGAACTGGGCGGGGACAGGATCAGGGCGGTGCTTCCCGCCTTGGGTACGCACCAGGCCATGACCGGCGTGGAGCTGGCACGGATGTTTCCGTCAACGCCTGCCGGTCTGTTCCAGGTACACGACTGGCGTAACGATGTGGTGGAACTGGGACGCATCGAAGCGGATTGGGTAGAGGACGTTACAGGCGGTGCGGTCAGCTACGACTGGCCTGTGCAGGTGAACAGGATGCTTCAGGGCGCGGGACTTGGCCTGATAGTCTCCATCGGGCAGGTGGTGCCTCACGAAGTCATAGGCATGGCGAATCATACAAAAAATGTTTTTGTAGGTTGCGGCGGCAAGGAAGCGATAGACAAGAGCCATTTCGCGGGCGCCGCTTACGGGATGGAAAGGATGATGGGCCGGGCGGACACACCTGTAAGGGCTATGTTTGACGAAGGTTTTCGCCGTTACGGGGGCACATTGCCGCCAATACTCTGGGTTTTGACGGTGATAGGGACGGGGGGCGGGCCGCGCGGCCTGTTCATCGGTTTTGGCAGGGAATGCTTTGAAAAGGCCGCCGCCCTTGCCCGCAGGGTAAACGTAGACCTGCTGGACGAAGCGCCCCAAAAGGTGCTTGTCTACCTGGAGCCGGAGGAATTCAGGACTACGTGGCTTGGGAACAAGGCCGTTTACCGTACCCGTATGGCGATAGCGGACGGCGGCGAACTTCTGATAATGGCCCCGGCGCTGGAACGTTTCGGCGAGGACAGGGGCGTTGACGCGCTGATACGAAAGCACGGCTACCGCCCTGCCGCCGAGATACGCGAAAAGGTAAAAACCGAGCCTGATTTGGCGGGAAGCCTTTCCGCCGCGGCCCACCTGATACACGGTTGCAGCGAGGGACGCTTTACGGTGCGTTACTGCCCCGGTCCGGCCCTAAGCAGGGCCGAAATCGAATCCGCCGGCTTTCGGTGGGGTTCCCTCGAAGAAGCCTACGGACGCTACGATATAAACAGCCTGGCACCGGGGTGGAATACGATGCCGGACGGGGAACGTATATTCTTTGTGCCAAACCCGGCGATGGGTTTGTGGGCCGAAAAACGGCGCTTCGAGGCGGCATAGGCCGGCGGGGAAGGCCTTGTATACGATGGACAGTACGGATCATATCGAAAACTACCTTGACTACATCCGTTCCGTGCGGCGGGTCTCCGGTAAAACCCTAACGGCTTACCGCGCCGACCTGCGTGATTTTGCCGCTTTTTGCGCAAACAGGGACATGGAACCTGCCGGGGCCTCGGCGGAGGATTTGCGCCTGTTCATCGGCGACATGACTCTGGAGGCTAAGGCGGCTGTCAGCGTAAACAGGGCGCTTTCGTCGCTAAGGGGCTTCTTCCACTACCTGTCGCGTTTTGGGCTAAGGTCCGATAACCCTTCGGAAACCTTGAAAAATTTAAAGAGGGGGAGCCGGCTTCCCTCCTTCCTGTGGGAACAGGAAATGGCGGACTTTGCGGAGCTTCCCGAAAAGGAGAGCATCCTCTGGCCCTTGCGCGACAGGGCGATCATCATGGCGATGTACTCCGCCGGGCTACGTATAAGCGAACTATGCTACCTAAGAACGGACAGCCTCGAAAAGGGCTGCTCCCGTGCGCGTATAATTGGGAAGGGCGGCAAGGAACGGTACGTTTTTTTTTCGGAGGAAGGGCGGGCCGCGCTTCTGGCCTACCTCCCGGCGCGGGCGGCGCGTATAAAGGCCGAAAAGCCTGTAGACGCGCTGTTCATCAACAGGCGGGGCGGGCCGCTGTCCGTGGACGGCGTCCGCTGGATAATCGGCGTCTATTCAAAACGTTCAAAGCTGCCAAAGAATGTACACCCGCACGCGCTACGTCACAGTTTTGCGACGCATCTTGTGAATTCCGGCTGCGACATCCGTGTCGTACAGGAATTGATGGGGCACGCAAACCTTTCAACGACACAGCGTTATACGCACGTCAGCATGGAAAAATTGAAGGCGGTGTACCACAAGGCGCACCCGCACTCGTGATCGGGTATTTGAGAGGATTTATGTCAAAGGAAAAGAACTGGAGGAGTACTACCGTGCTGGCCGTGCGGCGCGACGGCAAGGTGGCTATGGCGGGGGACGGGCAGGTTACGCTCGGCGAAACCGTGATGAAGAACAACGCCCGCAAGGTGCGCCGGCTTGCCGAGGGCAAGGTTTTATGCGGGTTTGCCGGCGCTACGGCGGATGCCTTTACGCTGTTTGACCGTTTTGAAGAGAAGCTAAAAGAGTATTCGCACGACCTGCTGCGGGCCGCCGTGGAGCTTGCCAAAGAATGGCGCACGGACCGCTCGCTCCGCCGGCTCGAAGCCCTGCTGCTTGTGGCGGACGCTCAAAAAACGCTACTCATCTCCGGCACGGGCGATGTGATAGAACCTGCCGAAGCGGCCCTCGCGATAGGCTCCGGCGGAAACTACGCTTACGCCGCGGCCCTTGCCTACCTTGAGGGCAGTAACTTTAGCGCGGCGGAGATTGCCGAAAAAAGCCTTAAAATTGCCGGCAACATCTGTATCTACACGAACCAAAACATAGTTTTGGAAGAGCTTGAACAAGCGCCGTAGGCACAGATGCCCGTACGCCCCGATCCGGCCGTATTCGTCCTCCAAACCGCGTTACTTTACCGCCGGAAACCCCTGCTTTAGATCATCGATGATGTCGTCGATGTGTTCTGTGCCGATGGAAAGACGGATGGTGTTCTGTTTAAGGCCCTGTTCCAGGAGTTCCGCTTCACCGGGCTGTGGGCGCGTCGTGGAGGCCGGGTGGATCACGAGGGATTTTACGTCCGCCACGTTCACGAGCAGGGAGAAAATCAAGTTTTGCGAGTTATGCCGTTTGCCCTTGCTTTTTCAACGAGGCGACAGCGGTTTTACATTTACAAGAATTTTTCAGGTAATTTGGGCGCATTTCCGGCCCTTCGTGCCGGAAACCGGGCTTTGCGGGGTTCCGCAAGGCAAGCCCCTTGGGTTGCCCTTCCATTCCCTACGCGCACGCTTCGCGCCCCTCCAATCCCCGCGTTTCGTACACGACCGCTTTTTCACCAATGATAGACCGGTATGTAAAATTACTGATGAGGCGACGCGGCACCTTTTCAGAAAAGTATGGTTTATGGCATTATATACGAATGCTAAAAACAGTTGTTATTTTGGCCTTATGCTTTAACACGGTGCTCCCCGGCGCGGAAGAAGCGCCGGACTGGTTTATACCGTTGCGGGACGCCGTTTATGGGCGTACCGGCGGTGCGGCGGATATTGCCCGGCTTGGAATCGAGGTTGAGGACCGGGCAAAACGTGAGTTGAGCGGAACGAAGCTGCTCAATACCCTCTCATACTGTGAATATTTAATCGCGAAGGCCTACAAGACCGAAGAAAACAATGAACAGGCAGAGCGGCATTTCCAGCGGGGTTTTGATTACGCGGACAGTTCCGTCAAAGATACCCCTACATCCGGGGGTTACCACATGATGGCGGAAAATATAAGCCAGCTTTGTACGCTAAGACCTACCTCATGGGTCCTCGCGAACGGACTTAAAGTGGAAAGGTATGCGAAAAAAGGCCTGGAGTACGACAAGAGAAACGGTGCCTGCGCCTACCTTATCGCGTCCCGCTGGGTGTACGCGCCCGCTCCGTTCAGCAATGTCAAAAAAGGACTATCCGAAATGAAAAAAATAATTTCCGGTTCTTACGATTTGCGAAAAGAGGATTATTTCAACGTTTACTATTCCATAGCTTATGCGTACAATCGCAATAAACAGGCGGACGAGGTAAACCCATGGCTGGAAAAAGCGCTGTCTGTTTACCCGGAAAATAAAGACGCCTTGGATTTGAGGGATGGCAGGGCGTACATATCCGATTCCCTAAATTCCGCAGGCCTGTTAAACGCCGGTAACACTGAGTAATACAACATCACTTTATAAGGAATTTTAATGGACCTTGTGCTAAATATTTATTTTGTGGCGATGCTTTCGGTATCTATTTATTTTTTTCTGATGGCATCCTTTAACATCATTGAAATGAAGCTAAAGACGGTGAAACCCCGGATTACAGATGGAAAGATGGTATCCGTACTTATTCCCGCCCGTGACGAAGAATGCAACATAGAGAATTGCATTAATTCGCTGCTTAACCAGACATACCAAAATTACGAAATTCTGGTTATTGATGACAATTCTACCGACAACACCTGGCAGATTCTGGAAAGGCTGGCAAAAGAGAACAGCCGCGTGAGGATTTTCAGGGGAAAGCCGCTTCCGGAGGGCTGGTACGGAAAACCTTACGCCTTGCAGCAGTTGCACGAACACGCGCTGGGCGACATCCTGCTTTTTACCGACGCGGACACCATTCATTTACCGGGAAGTATATCATGGTCGGTTACAAATATGGAAAAAACAAAGGCCGACTTTATATCAGGTTATGTCGGGCAGGAATTGTTGACTTTTGGCGAAGTTATAACCGTTCCGATTATGTTTTTTATGACAGGTTTTGTAATACCAATGTTTTTGAACCGGTTTATCAAACTGGGCTATTTTTCGGCAGCCGTCGGACAGTACATTGTTATGAAGGTCAAAGTGTTCAAAGATGTAGGCGGTTATGCCAACATCAGAAGCAAGACAACGGAAGACGTGTACCTGTCACGTTATGTAAAAGAACAGGGATATAAAACGGAATTCCTTGATATGACGAATCAGGTAAGATGCAGGATGTACAATAGCTATGCATCGGGTATACACGGCATCGGGAAAAATATTTTTGATTTTCTGGGAAAGAAAACTCCGCTTCTGATGCTGATTGCATTTGCCGTACTGATTTTTTTTGTTCTGCCGTTACCTCTTATGTTTTTCCTGATTGCCGCTCAAAATCAGTTCATGGTTCACTGCATCGCGGTAAATCTTTTTTTTACGGCCACATGGCTCGTGATGTTTTTGGGGCGCAGGATAAACTGGCTTTTTACATTTTTCTGGCCGCTTATGTATGTAAATCTTATCATTATGATTTTATGGTCGTGGTTCAGAACCGTTTCAGGCAAAGGTTTTGAATGGAAAGGGCGTGTTGTAAAGTAGTGTAAAATGCGGTATAAAAGAGGCGGAGCTTTAATTGACAATTCATTCCTGTTCAGGCTTTGTTCAACGCTGACGTTTTATCCGGTTTGGCATATAGCGCAGCTTGTCAATATAATTTTGTATTCGACGAGCTATGAGGACCGTGGCAAACTCCGTAAATACAAGGGACGGGCGATTCTTGTTTCGAATCATACGACTCTGTTGGACCCGGTACTGGTGAGCGGCGCGGTGATGCCGGAGCGGATATGGCATACACTGCTGGAAAAAACGGTTGAAGCGCCGTTTTTAGGCACGTTTACACGGCTTTTGGGCGGCCTTCCCCTGCCGCCTGGAGGAAGCGGCATCGAAAAAATTATCGCGTCAAGCGAGGCGATATTCAAACACCGGCGTTTTATACACTTTTATCCCGAAGGCGAATGCTACATCTACAACCAGAAAATAATGCCGTTCAAAACCGGCGCTTTTTTTGTCGCGGCCCGGCTCGGCTTGCCGGTATTTCCGCTGCTTACGGTTTTTTCTGACGGCGCGTTAAAGCCCAAAACGCCGTTTGCGCGGAAGTTTCCCAAAGAACGCCTCGTTGTGCTTGATCCGGTCCATCCTTCCTCCTACATAAAGTACAACGATGACGGAAGCATAGCCCTGCCGTCGGTAAAGGAATTTGCCTCGGCGGTATGTGACATCATGCGGAGTGAAATTTGCAGACGACATGAACTTAACGGGCGCGATGGCACCCAGTCCTATTTCAGGGGCCGGATGCCGCGTATAAAGGGGGTAAATTGAAAATAGTAATGTTTACCGATTCTTACTGGCCGCGCGTAAACGGCGTTTCCGCTTCCGTAGAAAGCTTTGCGTCCGCCCTGATCAATTTAGGCCATCAGGTTTTGATAATATGCCCTTACTATCCTGAATCGCCCATACAAAACGATTTTTCCAAAGGTATGTACGGCACCGTTGCGCAGTACGAAAGCGTTCCCGAAAGTTCTATAATCAGGGTACCTTCCCTGCCGCTACCCATATCAAAAGAAGACCGGATTTCCAAATCGCACAAGCTCTTTTGGGTGTTAAAACAAATTAATAAATTCATGCCGGATATTATCCACGTTCATTCGGAATTTGTAACGGCAGATTTTGGCTATTACTGCGCGTATGTCCATAAAATTCCATCCGTATACACGTACCATACGCTTTGGTGCGATTATATGAAAAACTATATTCCTTGGGCGCCTCTGTTTATATTAAAAATTATTTTGTGGATAGTGGAGAGTTCATCATTCAGAAAGCCGTACCGAATCATCGTTCCAAGCGAAATAATTCTTGATTACACAAAAAAATATAAATCAAAGAAACCCCCTTATCTTTTGCCGACCGGAATCGACAGCAGGGTTTTTTTCCCGCGCCCCGATGCGGAGAATGCGGAGTTCCGTAAATCAATGGAAGAATCGTATCCAAAGTTAAAAGGCAGGGAAATTCTGTTGTTTGCCGGGCGCATGGGTAAGGAAAAAAATTTGGGGCTTATTTTAAAAGCCGCGCCCATGATCATAAAAGAACGGCATGACACTGTTTTTTTACTCGTAGGCAGCGGTCCCGATATTTATTGGTTTAAGGAAGAATGTGAAACTCTGGACTTAATGGAGCATTTTGTATTTACCGGTTATGTGGAACGCGGGTTTTTGTCCCGCATTTACTGCATATCCAAAATCTTTATATTCCCTTCGACAACCGAAACGCAGGGGCTTGTAACAATCGAGTCCATGCTGTCCGGAATCCCCGTGGTTGCCGTAGGAGAACGCGGCACGGTTAACGTAATGCGCGGCGATAACGGCGGTTTCATGGTTTCAAATGATGAGAATATGTTCGCGCGCCGCATACTTGACCTGCTTGGGGACGAAGAGCTTTACAAAAAAAAGGTGGTGGACGCTCTTCTGTACGGCAAAAACTGGATGATGGATGTTATGGTAAAACGGCTTGAAGGTATTTATACCGAAGCGATATCCGACTATAAAAAAGAACGGGAACAAAAAAAACACTGATGCGGAATTACACAGGTTTTATCGAAGGAATTGACGACTTCTTTTCTGAAAGGCTTCGCCAAAAAAACATACAAACGCCGACAGCGATTCAAAAAATGGTGATACCCCGTATCCTTGACAAAAAAAACATCCTGTTCCGTTCAGAAACCGGTACCGGAAAAACCCTTGCCTACCTTTTACCCGTGTTGCAAAACATCATAAATGACGGCGGCCCTACGGATCATTGCCGCATCCTTGTCGCGGCCCCGACGCTTGAACTCTGTTCGCAAATAAAAAAAGAAATGGATTTCCTGCTTAAAGATATTGAAATAAACGGTTGCCCCGTAAAAATAAAATCGCTGCTCGCAAGCGGTGCGGGAAACATCGACAGACAGATCGAAGGCATAAGGAAGGACAAACCGGCTGTAATCGCCGCGAATACCGGCAGGCTTTTACGGCTTGTAAACATGAACAAGTTAAAGCTGCACAGGCTTGAATACCTGATTCTGGACGAGGCCGACAGGCTTGCCTCGGACGAACATTGGGAGGAAACCAGTGAATTGGCAGGGCGGGTAAATCCGGGCATCGTAAAAATCGCGTGTAGCGCGACACTGCCGAAAAAAAGCCGCCCCCGCCTCGACTCGATACTGGGCGAGACGCTTGTCATGGAAAGCGATGAACAGGAAATACTGCGTAATCAGATCACGCATTGGGCGTTTTGGGCCGAAGAGCGCGACAAAATCAACGTGCTGCGTTCATTTCTGTCCGCGGCGCATCCCAAAAAGGTACTCGTTTTTTCGGAACGTGCCGAATCGATTCAACAAATTGTTTCAAAATTGAATCACCACAAATACGGCGCGGCAGGCATTTACAGCGGTATCGGAAAAAAGGAACGAAAAACCGCGCTGGACAACTTTCGCGCAGGCAGGATTCCTGTTCTTGTGTCGAGCGATCTTGCCGCGCGCGGCCTTGACATTGAAAACATTACACACATCGTGACTATGGATGTCCCCGAAGACAGCGATGTTTACATACACCGCGCGGGCCGGACGGCGCGGGCCGGGAGGAAGGGCGTGATGCTTAGCATCGGAAATGAAAAAGATCTGCACCGCCTGCGCGTTATAGAAAAAAAACTGTCCCTTGTTGTGTATCCAAAAATTTTGTACAGAGGAAGAATTTGTTCACCGGATGAATTTGAATAATGGCAGGTATTAAATACGGCGTTACGCCCTGGGGGAAATGGTTCATTGACGTGCTAGACTCATACCATTTGGGCGCGCGCTTTGACAGGGGAAAGTCATACGCAAACACGGGCAAGGTACTTAAACTTGAAATAAAAGATCAGCGTGTTTCGGCAAAGGTTAAAGGACATTATATGCCGTCCTATAAGGTTGAAATCGACTTCCCGCTGATGGCGGAAAAGGAACAGGACGAGGTAAAAGCCATAATCGAAAACGACGGGGCGCTGACGGCTCGTATTGCCGCCGGAGAGTTGCCAGAGGATTTCCTTAAAAAGCTTAAAAACAAAGGCATCGCACTGATACCCAAAAGATGGCAGGATATGAAAAAAAGGTGCAGTTGCCCGGATTCGGGGGGCTATTCAACCTGCAAGCATATAGCGGCGCTGTACTTTGTGCTGGCGCGCGCGATTGACGCGGAGCCGGACATACTTTTTAAGTTGCGCGGCATAGACCTGAAAGTAATAGAAAAAAAATCAGGCGCGACGCTTGGATACACCCTTGCCGAGCCGTTTACCGTTACCGCGCGTGACAAAAAGAAAGGGACGGCGGATAAACCGGAAAAAAAATTCGTGGAAGACGCTTCCGCCGCCGAATTCCCGTTAAACGCCGTTCCGCACTGCGCCGCGTTCATAACATCGCTGCTGCCCGCCTCCCCGTCATTCTGCACGGAGCGCGATTTCTCCGTCGTGTTAAACGAATTCTATCATCACGTTTCGCGCTATGCTTTATGGAGCGTCACATCCGTCAGCGAAGAAGAAGAAAAGGGTTTTTCCCGTTCACGCTGGAGCATAGAGTGTAAAAACTCAGGGCCGCCGGAAGATATAAAACTGATACAGGAAGATATTCACGGTGTGCTTACAAAACATGACGTATACGATTTGTTTTTAACATTCCGTGAACATTCATCGGGCGCGGGAAATAAAAATTACAGCTTTCTGTTTTACCTGTTCAAGTTTATCAACCTGATAATCGCGGCCTGCGCGTTTATCCCCTGCCCCTTCCTGAAAAACGGAAATTTAAGGATAGCGTGGCTTGTATTCGAGGGACTCCCTGAGTTAAAAAGCGTCATTGACGGACTTTCAGGTTTGGAAGACGGTATGCTTAAACTCGGCGGCGGGGCCGCTTACGCGGACGGGCGTAGCGTGTTCAACCTGCTGTCGTCCGCCGTGCTTGCCGAATATGTCAGGCGCGCCGTTTTCAAAAGTTCCGGCGGAGGGACGGAATTCAGAAACCTCTGTTTTATGTTTTTTGAAGGCGGCAGCTTCGATGTTTCCGCCCCCGCGTACCGTTCCGTCCCGCAGGCCATAGGCCGCTACCTTACCGTGCTGCACACCGATTTTTCGGCGTACAGGTACCGCGCCGTGCTGAAGGACAGCGCCCGGAAAAGAGGCGGGGAGCAGGCGGTGTCCGAACTGGTGTTCAAGCTATCGATGGATGTAACGCTTGACGGTGAAAAAATCCCGTTGAAAGAAGCCGCAAAAAAAACCGGCGGAATAGATGTTTTTAAAGCGCCCACCGCCCTGTCAAACTATCTGCCGGAGATACGGCAGCTTCTCGTCAAGCCCTCCGTCACCTTAAGCGAGGAACGCCTTGCCGCGTTCCTTGACGAGGCATCGCTGTTGCTTGACCGCCTTGGAATCGAGGTGGTACTTCCCAAAAATCTGCATCGTGAATTAAAGCCGCGCCTTGTTTTGAACGCGGAACAGAACAAATCCGGCGCTTCTTTGGTAAGCTACCTGGACCTTCCTTCGCTGCTCACGTTTGAATGGCGGGTAGCGATAGGCGATGACGTGATGAGCGCGGCCGAATTCGAAGCCCTGGTAAAACAAAAAAAGCGGGTTGTAAGATTCAAAGACAAGTTTATAAGCATAGACCCCGACGAGCTTGCCCGCCTTTTCAAGGCTACGGGCCGGCAGGCAGGTAAAGCGGTTACCGCGAACGATTTTCTCAAGGCGCATTTTTCAGGCGACACGGCGCTGTCCGGCCCTGTGCAAAAGCTGATGGAAAAAATCTTTGAAAAAAAGGATTTTCCGCCGCCGGAGGGTCTTCGCGCCGAGCTTCGCCCCTACCAGGTACGCGGCTATAACTGGGCGCTTTCCCTCCTTTACGCCGGTTTTGGCTGCGTAATCGCGGACGATATGGGTCTGGGTAAAACGATTCAGGCTATCGCCGTGCTGCTACGTTTGAAAACCGAGGGGCTTTGCGGCGACGGCAAGAAATGCCTGATTATCGCGCCGGCCGCGTTGCTTGAAAACTGGGAGCGTGAGCTGCGCCGTTTTGCCCCCGCCCTTACCGTTTACCGCTACCACGGCAAGGAGCGCGGCCTTGCCAACGACGCCGAAATCTTTTTAACGACGTACCAAACGGCCGTCCGCGACAGGAGCGTGTTGTGCGGGGAAGTTTTTACGCTGCTTGTCGTTGACGAGGCGCACCTGCTGAAAAATGCGCAGACGCACGGATCAAAAACGGTTAAAGAGCTTAAATCTCAGTTCAAAATCGCCCTTTCCGGTACACCGGTTGAAAACCGTCTTGAGGATATGCGCTCGCTGTTCGATTTCATCCTGCCGGGTTACCTGGGCGGGGCGGAACAGTTCCGCAACGAATTCCGCCGTCCTATAGAAGTCATGCGCAGCAGGGAAGCCGCGGACAGGCTGAAGAGCATCACCTCGCCTTTCCTGCTACGCCGCCTTAAAACGGACAAGAGCATCATCAGCGACCTGCCGGAAAAAATCACCTCCGATGATTACTCCGCGCTTGAAAAGGAACAGGCCGCCCTGTACGAAAGTGTCGTCAAAGTCAGTATGGAAAAACTGGAAAAACTGGGGGACGAGGACGCGCCGGTTCGTCAGACACTGATTCTCCAGCTGCTCACCTCGCTCAAACAGATTTGCGATCACCCCCGTGTGTACGACAAGGAAAGCCCGCCGCTTTCCGGGCTGTCCGGCAAGGCGGTGTTGCTGCTTACCCTGTTGCAGGAGATTCTTGACGGCGGGGAGAAGGTGCTGATTTTTAGCCAGTATGTCGAAACGCTGGAATGCCTCTCTACCATCATAAGGAACGAGGCGGGTGAAACGGCGCTTATATACCACGGCGGTATGACTCAGGCAAAACGGGCCGCTGTGGTGGACACCTTTCAGAACGACGGCGGCGTCAGCATCATGCTGGTGAGTCTCCGCGCCGGCGGGTTGGGCCTCAACCTTACGGCGGCAAGCCGCGTGGTACATTACGATTTATGGTACAACCCCGCAATCGAGGCGCAAGCCACGGACCGCGCCTTCCGTATCGGGCAGAAGCGTAACGTGTTCGTTCACCGCTTCATAACCAGGAACAGTTTTGAGGAAAAAATCGACTCGATGTTGAAAAGCAAAAAAGAGCTTGCCGACATGACGGTCGGTTCAGGCGAATCATGGCTCGCCTCGATGAGCCAGTCAGAGCTGCGCGGCCTGTTCAGCCGACGGTAAAACGGCGGCCCTGGTTAAAAGCCGGTTTATAAAATTTACAAGTTTGTGGAAACGCGCGGTATGGTGTTTCCGCTTGAGAAAAGTATAAGGTGGGGAAAGTCGCCGGCCTCTTAGCCCCAAAGCAGTTTGTTGCGCTTCGCGCGTAAAATCCCAAAAGAATCGTCGCGACGCGGCTTGTCCCGCAAAGCGCTATCGAACCTGAAGGTTTGCGGCAAGCGGAAAAATCACCGGGATTTGTGGGGCTAGAATAGCGCAAAAACCTACAGGCGCAACAGGCCGCGAGGCTGCCGGTAGTTTGCCTCAGGCCGGTGGAACGGACAGAACGCCGGAATCCCGCACGGCAATCGTAAAGGCCGACAGCAAGTTGGCAAGCTGAGCGGAATTTGACGGTGTACGGGGGCCGGCAAGCGTTGATTTTGCCGCTACCGTCCTTGAAGCGCCCCGTTTTGCACGGGGATTTGGAAGGATCTTAAAAAGACGTCCGCATAAACCGATAATTAATCTGGGAGTTTGTTGCGCTTCGCGCGTAAAATCCAAAAAATCGCCGCTGCCGCTTTTCGTGTGCCGGTGGAAGCTTAGGCTCTCGTGTCATTCGCTCCGTCAACGCGACAGGCGCGACCGGGAGCGGCAAGCCGCTATGCGGCTTGCCCTGCAAACTCCAATTGAACAAAGATTCCGGCAGATGTGGCGGGCTGCCAGGTAGGAGGCTTAATGGTTCGCAGTTTATGGACAGGAGCGTCCGGCATGATCGGACAACAGGCAAACATAGATACAATTTCCAACAATTTGGCGAATGTCAACACATCAGGGTTTAAAAAGGTCAGGACGGATTTTGAAGATTTGCTCTATCAGACCTTGAGGATTGCCGGTACGCCCGCAACGGAGGACACGGTAACGCCCGTCGGGATACAGATGGGGCACGGCGTAAAAGCCGCCGCTACCCAGAGGATGTTTACCCAGGGGGCGCTGCAAAATACGGACAATGTTTACGATATAGCGGTACAGGGCGAGGGGTTTTTCTGTATTCAGATGTACGACGGCTCCTACGCTTACACGCGGGACGGCGCGTTCAAGGTTGACAGCGACGGACGCCTTGTTACAAGCAACGGGTACTGGGTGCTTCCCGAAATAATAATGCCCGAAAACTTTTTACCGCAGACAATTAACATTACAAAAACCGGCGTGGTCACTGTAAAGGTTCCCAATCAGGACGATCCCGTGCCGGGGGGACAGATAGAGTTGTACCGGTTTCCGAATCCTGTCGGACTTACCGCCGTAGGCGAAAACCTATTCAAGGTAACGCAGGCTTCCGGCGAGGCGATACCCGGCAGGCCTGGGTTTGAAGGCATGGGGCAGACGGTACATAAATTTCTTGAGATGTCGAACGTTTCCGTCGTGCGCGAAATGGTCGATCTGATAGTTGCCCAACGCGCCTATGAATTCAATTCAAGGACGATTCAAACAAGCGACAATATGCTTGGTACGGCCACAGGCCTGAAACGGTAACCGGCAATGAGCGGTATAACAAACATAACGGACGCGGCCGCATACCTGTTTTATAACAGCAGTTCATCCATAAATTCGCTGCCGGCGATAAATGAGTCGGTAAATGCGCTTCCGGACAGACGAAGGCCGGATTTTTCGGTATTTTTAGATTCCGGCGACGTTGGGAAAAAGGGCACAGGCGGTGCGGACGGTACTTTTATCGAAAAAAACAGTAAATTATACGAACAGTGCGAGGCACTGGAGACGTTTCTGCTAAAAACGCTGATAAACGGTATGCGCAAGACAGTCGATAAGTCTGAATTCAGCAAGAGCGGTTTTGCGGGCGATATGTACGAAGATATGCTGTATGATGAGTATGCCAAAGAGTTTACCCGCAATGCGGGATTTGGCCTTGCGGAGCTGGCTTACTTTGAATTGACCGGACAGCGGGGAAAACTGCCAAGCGGCGGAGTGCGTTAATGAAATTCAGGTTTGGAGAATCATGGGCGGTGGAGGAGGGCAGGGCTGCCCCGCCATTTAATTTTTCGGCCTGCGGTAAAAACTACCGGTAAGCTGTTCCGTGCGTATAGTGTTGATGAAGGCCTGCGGATCGATCTCTTTTATCGCCACAATCAACGGGGTAACGTCGTTTGCGGAAACTACCGAATAAAGCATCGTGCGTTCGGTCTTTAGGTAGCGGCCTATGCCGGTGAAAGATGTGGCGTCGTGGTGCGTCATGTCGCGGATTACCGTGTAAACCTCCTCCGGTTTGCCTGTAATTATAAGCAGGGTTTTTCGCTGGTAGCCGCGGTACAGGCTGACAAGGGCCGTTGTCGTCGTATACTGAAAAATTATCGAGTACAGAGCTTTTTCGGGGTTGAACATGAAGGCGGCCAGCGTAAGGATTACGCAGTTGCCGATGAGTATCTGGTACCACACGTCTTTGCCCTGCTTTTCGGAAAAGTATATGGCGATAAAGTCCGTGCCGCCGGATGTAGCGTCTACGTTAAGGCAAAGGTTGATGGCGATGGCGTTCAACAATCCGCCGAATATTGCATTTAACAGGCTGTCCTGTGGCTGCAAAAAATGTGTAAGAATCGGAGGTATACAATCGGATAGAATGCCGGAAAGCACAATATTTATGCAGGACAGGATGGAGAACCATTTGCCTATGGAGCGAAAGCTGACGATCGCCGGTATAGCGTTGAGTATGATAAGCATGAGACCGTAAGGCAGTTCGATGCCGGCAAACTTCCGGGCGCTTTCCTGTATCAGGAGGGCAACCCCGCTGAAACCGCCGGGAATAATGCCGCCGGCGTGAATAAAGGTGTTTATGTTAAAAGCCATAAGGCCGGCACTGATTATCACGCAGGCCGCCCGTTTTACCGTAACCGGGTTTGCGCTATTCATATACTAAAAGATAGTGTATCATAAAAAAAGCTTATAAGTGAAGGGATCGCGTAAATGGATATGGGGGGATTCATTTAAGCGGGGGAGACAGGTATCTGTTTTGGAAATACTTTATAATATAATAATATACCCGCTGGTCCAGATAATCGAATTCGTCTTTATGTTCGCGCAGAAGATATTCAAAGAAACCGGCGTATCAGTAATAGCGGTAAGCGGCGCGGTGAGCGTCCTCTGCCTGCCGCTGTACAATGTCGCGGAAAAATGGCGGCGTGTCGAGCGGGAGGAGGAGAAAAAACTAAAGCCCAAAGTTGATAAGATCAAGGCGGTATTCTCAGGCGATGAACAGTACATGATACTTTCAGCTTATTACCGGCAGAGTCACTACCATCCGGCCTATGCTATGAGGAACACTTTCAGCCTGTTAATTCAAATACCGTTTTTTATCGCCGCGTATTCATACCTCTCACATCTGGAAGTCTTAAAAGGAGCGCGCTTCCTGTTTATCGGCGATTTGGGCACGCCTGACGTCTTGCTCAAAATCGGAGGGGTGGGGGGTATTAACCTACTTCCGGTTTTGATGACGCTGATAAACATAGTGTCCGGCGCTGTCTATACGAAGGGCTTCCCGACCCGTGACAAAGTTCAGTTGTACGGCATGGCGGCGGTTTTCCTTGTCCTGCTGTACAACTCCCCGGCGGGACTCACGCTGTACTGGACATGCAACAATGTTTTCTCGTTGGCGAAGAATATACTGTACGACAAAACCAATGTCAAAAAGATTTTATATACAACAGTAAGCGTTCTTCTGGTTTTTGCGGCGCTGTATTTGCTGATTTTTCACAAAGGGGCATTCTCAAAACGCCTTGTGTTTTCCGTTTTTTTGGTTTTACTGATTTTTATTCCGGCTTCATTAAAAAAAGCAAGATCCGTCATACGCGGTATGCCGCGTTTTTTCCCCGAAAAAACCGTCCTGTCCGGCCTTATGTCTTTTGCTTTGCCGGCACTGGTTTTATTTCTACTTTCCGGAACGGTGATTCCGTCCTCGTTGATTGCCTCTTCGGTCAGTGAATTTT
>JAITKQ010000041.1 GCA_031278295.1 Spirochaetaceae bacterium
CACAGTTGATTCAAGGTGGAGAGGGGTGTATAGTTTTTAGTGGGTAGGATATTTTTCATGTACCCAGTATAGCAGCCGGGAGGTTCCGTTGGAATTCCCCGGCTCTTTTTTGTCGTTAGGGTCTGGCCGTTACGGCACAACTGGTCTGAAGCGGGCCGGCGCCCTCCCGCCGAATCGGGGACTTCTTTTACAGCCCCGGCGGGGCGCTTCATCGACGCGGGCCGTAAACTCCGGAAACACTACCACGCCAAAATCAGAGACAACAGTACCGCTTATGCTAAGGCGCCGTTTTACGACATCCGGAAATTTTTTCAGGGACGCACCGACAAAGGAACCGTCAGAACGAGATCGGAATACGCGCTTATCTGGGCTGCGGGAAACGCCGGGGGTTTTGACAACGAAGATAGCCGAGGTGTACGAATATGGCTTCTTGAGGGAACGGGGAGGGGCGCCCTCTCAAAAAACCCCCGCGCCCTTTGTCAGGGACTTGCGTAGTGACAGCGCGGCCCGCCTAAAACGTATAACTTACGCCGAGCTTTACGAAGTTGTTTCCACGATACTGGCCGAGCTGTCCGTCCTCCACGCCGCCGAAAATTCCGCCGGAACAGGAGAGCCTTACATCGTTCCTTGTCCAGATCAGCGCCGGCATCACAAGGAAATCCCTGTCTTCGATGTCCCAGACGAGGGCGGTGCGGGCTTCAAGCTCGTCGCGGAGGAATTTTCTGGAGAGGGCCGCGGTAACGCGGGTAGAGCTGGCGTCCTTCCCGCCCTCGATGTCATAACTGCCGCCAGCCATCACCACCGCGAAGTCGGCGCTCCCCAACTCGTCATTTTTAAGGCGTAGCGTCTCATTCACCTGGAAGTTTAAGTTTATGCCGGCAAACAGGTCGCGGTCAAAACCGAGTGACCAGGCAAGTGACGGGTTGTACACCGCGCCGTCCGTTCCTTCCGTATCTTCGGTGATGTTGGCGGCAAACTCGGCCCGTGTATTAAAACCGTAAATGACCTGCGCATAATCAAGGCCAACCTGGTGGTAGGGGTTGTACAGGAATTCCGGCGTGATTTTATACGCCGACATATCAACCCCTATCGACACGGCCGGCTGGGGCAGGCGTCCGTAGTAGTACTGGAAACCCAGGTCGGACGAGCCGAGCGTTGTGGTAAAGCGCGCGCCCGCCTGCACGTATTCAAGCGTTGAAATGTCGGGCTTTATTATGTCATTAACGCTGAACGGAAAAGGGGGGTTATAGAGCAAATCCATCTGTGCCGGCACCCAGGGTCCCGTTTCGGCTATGCGGTACGGCTCGAAGCCGGGGATAAAGACCCCTTCCAGCTTTGAAAACTGGCCCAGACGCGCCGAGACGTGTACCATCGGGCGGGCGATCCTGACGCCTGAGAGGTCCGTGTTGTCCGCCATCTCGGTGAATATCACTTCGGAATCGATCGGGTTTATCACGTCCAGCGGGCCGAAGCTGTCCGCCTTGCCCCAAGTCAGCTTGCGGAGGCCCGCCTCGACATCGACATTCCCGAAATAGAGGCGGACATAGCCCTCGTCAATCACGTCCGCGACGCTTACCGGAGCGTCGCCCGGCCTGAACTTCAACTTTAAAACCCCGTCAGCGGCGGAGGAGGACACGGAAAAATTGAGCCTGCCGGTAAAAATATCTCCGAATTTCACATGGCCTGCGCCCTCGGCAAAATCCTCACCGTAACCAAGTAGCGAAGCGGAAACTTCGCCGTCCATCCTGACGGCGACAGCCGCCGGAGAGAAGGAATCGTTCCCCCCATCTTCACCGCCGAAACCAAAGCCAAAATCCTGGGCAAAACCCGGCATGGCAAAAACCTGTGAAACAACTACCAATAAAAATATAAACCTGTTCACTAGCGAATCCTCCTGTCTCAGGATGAGGGACATATTACGTTTGTTGTACCTTCCACTTTTATATACCAGTAATTGCGCTTTGTCTATCCTTCAAGACATAAGGTTTTAAAACGACCCCGCGACATTATTTTTACATTTTGTTAAAAATTCAACACAATATATGTTACTGCTCTTAGCGGATTTTTCCAGGCCACAAAAATATATTTACAAAGAAGTAAATATTTGATAAGGTAAAGCATGGCCGGCATAAAATCGCGTGTCATTTGCGACGATCTTTTACGGCGCATCACATCCGGCGACTTAAGCGGGGTACTGATGCTGCCGGGGGAAGGCAAACTGGCCAAGGCTTACGCCTGTTCACGCCCAACCGTGCGGAAGGCCTTGGCGGAACTGCGCGGGGCAGGTTACATCACCAGCGCAAAAGGCTCAGGTTCGTACATTACAAGACCCGCGCGGTTTTCGCAAAAAGACAACGCGGAAACTTTTTTGGGCATAATATTTCCGAATATGGGGCCGGAATACTTTTTTGATTTCCTGTGCAACAACCTTGCGAGTCACGCCTCCGAAAGCGGCTATTCCCTTGTATACGGCGGTTATTTATCGCCAAAATCCGAAATGTTAAAGCCGGATATTATGCGGATATGCGGCAGGTACATCGCGCAAAAGATAAAAGGCATTTTTTTTGCGCCGTTCGGCTACCATTCAAAAAACGATCAGGTTAACAAAGAAATAATCTATTCTTTCTCCAATGCCGGCGTTCCGGTAGTGCTGCTCGATTCAAATATAGAATGCTATCCCCGTCCGAATAACTTTGACCTTGTATCGCTGAACCATATACAGGCTGGCTATGTAATTACAGAACACCTGATTAAGCGAAACGCCAGACGCCTGTTTTTTCTTGCCCCTCCAAATTCACACCATTCCGTTAAATTACGGTTTATAGGGTGCCGTGCCGCCATGACCGGCAACGGAATAATGCCGGACGAAGATATATTCGTAGAAATTGAGCGTGATGATATTTCATGCTTGTCGCGGTTCATAAATGAAAAAAAGCCGGATACGATTCTCTGTTCAAACGATATGACCGCCATGAGTGTAATGCAGTCTCTGGAAAAACTCAGGCTGAAGGTTCCCGCTGACATTATGATCGCGGGCTTTGACAATTTAAGCAAGGTGATGCTGTTCTCCCGTTCAATCACCAGCATAGACCAGCCGGTAGATTACATAAGCCGCGCCGCCCTTAACCTGATGGTTGAGCGTATGTCGGATCCGCATAAGCCCGTATCCACCATATCTTTTTCGGGAACACTTGTAACAGGCGAATCGACCGGCGAGTAGGGGCCGGTTGTTTTTTGTCACACCCCTTTACCCCCAAAATGGCGCCGCCATTTAGACCGCGCCGGCAGCCGGCCCCCGCGGTGAAAGTGAGCACACACTTTTGGCCGTACCCGTATTCAGCAAAAAACCCTGCTAACGTAAGCGCCGGTAAACGCGCGGAGGGCGGCGCCGTAAGAAAGTGTAAAGCGGACGCTGTCCCCCACACGGTACGGCCGGTCCGCACCGCTTATGTCAAGTATCAGGTGATCCGAGCTCGCGCCCAAAACATTTATACCGGCATCGCAAGGAAACAGCCCGCCCGGGTCGATGTCCTGCCGGCCAAGCGCGAGCAAGGCCCGTTCAATACTGCCCCTGTCCCGGAATACCGGCGTTTCCCCAAAGGCGTCCACACCGATTTCCCCTTCAGGTACGGAGGGCTTTGTCTGTATCTCGATGATCTGCGCCTCAAGCGTAACCGCGTCGCCGAAGGTGTTTTTTATGCGCGAACCGTACGCGGTTTCGTTCCCCAAAATGAATGCCTCGCCAAGCCGCAAATTGTTTATCCCGGCAGGAAGCTCGTTTTTTTCCGCCAGATAGTACGAACTGGAATTTCCGCCGGATACCAGCAAAGGCCCGGTATCGAATTTTTCCCTGATACGTTCCGCCCAGCCGCTCAGTACCGACAGGTTATCCCTTTTGGGGATAACGGCGCCGTAACAAGTAAGGTTGCAGGCAATACCGTAGAATTGTAAATTCTTTAGAACCAAAATTGTTTCGACGGTGGAAAATATCTTTTTGTCTTCAGTGTAGTACAGGCCTTCACGCAGATCGCCCAAGTCTATCATCAAAACAATTTTATGAATCTTTTTTTGCCTTGACGCCTCCGCGTTTAAAAGTTCCACGGTGCCTGCTTCGGAGTTAAAACTTATCCCGGCATACCGGATTACATCTTTGATTTCACAGGGCTGCGGCAGACGCAACAGTACGGTTTCTTTACCCATGCCGGAATATGTTTTTATATTTTGGATGCGTGAATCGGCAAGATAATCAACCATTGGATCCGACAGCAGCATCCGCGTTATGCGGCTGTCGGCGCAAAAACTTTTTGTGACAATCATTACGGAGCATCCGGCGTCCCTTACGGTCCGTGTTACCGTTTCCAGATTCCGCCGCAACTTTTCCATATCTACCATCAGGGCCGGAAACCCCGCCGCGTCTTTCATACCATTTGTCATAGGTTCGCCCACCGCTACAGTGTACCGGGCCTGCCGCATCCGGTAAACACCGGGCGGAATAGTACCAGGGTTAGGGGGGGGGGGGGGCGTACCTGTTCAGGTACGCTTCTATCAGCTTTGCCGTATCATTCTCGTGAATTTTAACGATTCTTTGTTCACGCGCAAAACTTTCCGCTGAATCGGAAGCGTGGGCGGCATTCACCATCACGTTACTGCCGAATTCACGGCGAATGGTTCCGGCCGGGGCCTTGAGCGGGTCGGTGGGACCAAGTACATCGCGGATTTTTTTTACCGCGTTCTCCCCCTCGTAGACCACGATCATGCATTTAGCGGCGTGGGCATCGCCCATGTCCGGGCGATGCCCGGACATGAATTCGACTATCTGGTAGAATTGGTCGCGGGCATAGGCGGCGCCGAAGCTGTCGGAAAGTGATTTTTCAACCGCGTCGTCAAGCTTCAACGCGAAGTGCTGTTCCAGTAGGTCCTTCGCCTTTTTCCCAAAGATGGGCGCCAGCCTAGTTTTCAGCGCGTCTTCGACAGGGCCGTAAAAATCAAGGGCTTCCTCCTGGCGCATGTGGTGAATCTTTACCCCAACTATGCGGAGCCCTGTCTGTGAAAACATATCTATAATGGTACCTGGCCGCGCCGAGGCGAAAGTCCAGTTATCGGGCTTTATTATCACAAGCGTACGCTCTATCTTTGAAGGGTCGGGGTACTCTATGTTTTCGATGATATTATCTGATTTTTTCAGCAGTTCCAGGAAAAGCTTAAGGTTCGCGTCCGCATCCTCCTTGCTGCGCGGGGTAAGGACGGCTGGCTCAAAAAAAACGAATTTTTCCGGATCGTCCTCGGAAACTATAAGCTCTCCGTAAGTGTCCCGTATCGTCTCGCCTGCGATGGAATTGATGGGCCTGTGTTCAGGGTACAGGTGCCCGCAAATTTCAGCAAGTTTACGGTGGGTATCCTGCCCGCTAAAAAGCAGAAACAGGGAGCGGTGCCGCCTGCCCCCCGAAGGCGCAAGGTTCCGCTCAACATAATCCGCCAGAAAACTGGGGTTGGGGGCCGCCTGCCTGCGTAGCGATTTCGCGTAGGAATCAATGAAGGTTTCGTCCGGCGCAATCACCTGTGCGCCTACCAGGTCCAAATCGGAGCGTGTCATTAACCGCGCCAAAAGCCCGCCTGTACGGCTTTTTACTACGGTATACGGTGTTATCAAGACATAAGATATGCTGTTCATGGTTATATTATATGCTGTAAACCGCAGTATGTCAATTTTCCGCAGTGAGACATCGAAAAAGTAACCGAAAAGTATGGTTTGAGACAGAAAGAAAATGTAACTCAAATTAAACTAAAGGGTATCAGGAGGATGCCCAAATGGGGTTACAAATGAGTGAA
>JAITKQ010000090.1 GCA_031278295.1 Spirochaetaceae bacterium
TCACTCATTTGTAACCCCATTTGGGCATCCTCCTGATACCCTTTAGTTTAATTTGAGTTACATTTTCTTTCTGTCTCAAACCATACTTTTCGGTTACTTTTTCGATGTCTCACTGCGGGTACTTGAAACAAAAAAAGAAAAAGTCTATTATGTAAGTAGCAAGGTAGAGCAGTTGGCAGCTCGTCGGGCTCATAACCCGGAGGTCGCAGGTTCGAGTCCTGTCCTTGCCAGGATAAAAAAGCCGCTTGCAGCGGCTTTTTTGTTATCCGCCGTGTCGCGGAACTCCCCTCCGCAACGGTACGCGCCCGCCGTCTTCAAACTCCCCCGCGCGGGCAACCCCTTCATAAGCAACACAGGACAAGCCGGCCAAACGGGGGTGGCATCCGGCCGGATTCCGGCGAAATGAACCCTATACCCGTCCGTCAAGCCAAATTCATGCTTTGAAACCAGTCGGCAGGCGGCGGCTGATGCCGATACTTAAATAATGACGGAGTATAAAATGAACAAATGTGGAGGTTGTCTTGAATACGGGATACAACGCCGCCGTAGTACTTTTTGCCGGCGACCTGCATGAAGAGGCGTTTGAAAAGGCTTTTGACGGTAAAAGCGCCCTCGATCTTGCGTTGAAAAGGGCCGCCGCGTTCCCTTACGCCGTAAAAATTACGGTGCTGGCGCCAAATGATTTTGATGAAACGCTGATACCCGGTTATGTTGAGCGCATAGAGCTTGTACGCGGGGATTCATGGAACACCAAAACTTTACTGCATTCGCTTGCGCGCGCAGGCGAGGGATTCGATCTGAGCTATTTCAGTTGGATGGACACCCCCTTTCTCGATGTTGGCCTGGCGGGGGACCTTGCGGGACGGCATCTGCGCGGCGTGGCCGAGTATTCCTACGCGGACGGCTGGCCCGGCGGTCTCGCGCCGGAAATCCTATCGCCGGGCACTGCCGGAATTCTTGCACGGATAAACGGAGACAACGAAGCGCCGGTGGAACGGGATACGATTTTTGCCGTCCTACAGAAGGACATCAACACGTTTGACATCGAGACGGAGATTTCACAGATCGACTTTAGCCGGCACAGGCTGAATCTCGCGGCCTGCTCCAGGCGCAACCTGCTGCTCTTGAAACGCTTTTGGGATGCAGGTGTCGCCGGCACCGTGAATACGACGGACGCTGCCGGACGGATCATCGTTGAAAGGCCCGGCCTGCTCCGTAGCCTCCCGGCCTTCTACCCGATTCAGGTCGTGTCCGCCTGTCCGCAGCGTTGCAGGGTCTGTCCGTACCCGAAATCAGGCGTTTTTCGCTTTTTGGATTTTTTGGGAGGTGAAACGCCCATAAAAAATGATTCCCCCGTACTCAAACCGGAGGATTTTTCAGTTTTACTCGATAAAATTGAGGATTTTTCCGGCGACGGCGTGGTAGACCTGTCATTATGGGGGGAGCTTGCGCTTCATCCTCAAAAATTCGAGCTTGTCAGGGATATTTTGCGGCGTCCGGCCCTGTCGCTTGTGATAGAGACTTCGGGGATAGGCTGGGAAACATCTGATTTTGAAACGCTTGCGCGGGAATCAGCCGCCGCGCCGCCGAGGAAGAATCGCATGGCCGCCCTTTCGTGGATAGTTTCCCTCGATTCGAACGATGAGTCGGGGTACCGTAAGGTACGCGACGAGGGTTTCGGAACGGCGCTTGAAAACGCCCGCTCCATAATCTCGCTTTTTCCGAAAGACGCCTATGTTCAGGCCTTGCGGATGAAAGGGAACGAAACGGAGATAGAAAAGTTTTACCGGTTTTGGAAGGATGAAAAGGCGAATGTTATCATTCAAAAATACGATTCGTTTTGCGGCATCCTGCCGGAACGCTCCGCCGCGGACCTTTCCCCGATAAAACGCGATCCCTGCTGGCATCTGATGCGCGATATGCCGATCCTGCTGGATGGAAGTGTCCCCGCCTGCCGCTCGGCCCGAATGCCGGGCGATCCCGGAACGGCGGAGCTGCCCGCCTCGCTGGGCAACGCACTCGACGAGGACCTGGATACCATCTGGCGGCGGGGCGAGTCCGTCTATGAGCGGCACTGCGCCGGAAACTACGGTGGCCACTGTTCAAAATGCGATGAATACTATACCTTCAACTTTTAACCGCGATTTTCCCCCTTATACCGTGATCGGCGGCGCGCGGCGGAACGCGGCTACGGGTCTTTGCGCTGTTTTGCTGAACCGGGGCGGACGCTATGCCCGCGGCGCCTGTTTCAAAGAACTTGAAAACAGCGGTTTTGACTATGTTTTGTCGATGGAAAGCGGGGAACATTTCGATATCGAGGAATTGAAGGATGTATTTCCGTTTGTCCGTTTTATACTGTTCAAAGACGCTCCCAACACAGGCGTACAGATAAATGTAGCGGCCGCCGAAGCGGATACACCGCTATTTTTTATGCTTTGGGGTGATTTCCATCCGATTCTGAGCCTCGACGCGGAACGTATCGCCGAACGCTTGTTGATAAAACCGTACGATGCGGCAAGAATGCCGGCGGAAAAAATGCCGGCGGCAAGAATGCCGGCGGAAAAAAATACAGATGCCAAAAGTCCGTATGCCAGGCTTTGTACGACGCCAACCCTGCAAAATTCCGCTTTTGAGGTACTCCCGGTCGCGTGCGCTCCGTTGATAAAGGGCAGGAAGTTTGAAACCCTGCCGTTTGCGCCGGTAAAGGAGGCGGCCCCCACACTGTACCCTTTCAACGCGGCCGGCGTTTACGACAGGGAGCGTTTTATCGGCCTGGGCGGTTTCGATCCCGCGCTGAATTCCCCGTACTGGCAGTTTTTGGATTTCGGCCTGCGCGCCTGGCTTTGGGGCGAAGAAATACGTTGCACCCAACAGATCCGTTTTAGCCTGGACGAGGATACTCCGGCGGAAAATAGCACAGCCGATGAAAGCTACCTTCGTTTTTTCCTGAAAAACCTTGCTCCCGTGATTCAGGCGCCGGGGACGGAAGTCCCTGCCAAAGACGGCAAAACCGCCGCCGCGTCCGCCCACCTGCCGCTCCGCTGCTTCCTCCCCTACCTGCTCAACACCGCTTGCGGCCCCGTTAGCGCCGCGCGTAATTTTTCCGAAATCCGTAGATGGGTAAGCGCGAACAGCCGCCGCTTTGTAAACGACATAAACGGAATCATGCCGTTCTGGAACCAGCCCGCGCCGCCCTGACTTTTTGCCCGCGCAAACCGGTTTAACGCGGACATGCTTCAAACGGAAGCGTCCGTTCTAACGGGAGTCTGTTTTTACAAAGTCCCGTATCTCGGCGGCAAGGTAGAACGAACCGATGCCAAGCACGGGTAGCGCTTCTTTCCGGGCCCTGTCCAACGCCCGCCTCATGCCGTCCGCCGTATCCTTGACAAGGCCTATTTCCGTTTTTATGTTGCTGCCGCCCGCCTGCCGCCGTTTAAACGTTTCGTAAACCTGCTCCGGACCGCTCATCTTGAAAGTGCCGGGGGTGGTTACCACTATGTACGAGAAGTGGGGAAGCAGGGCATCCGCCATCGCCTCGTCATTCTTGCCAAGCGCACACCCAAAAATAAGGACGCCGCCCTGCCCGTACAGTTCTGTAAAAGTTTTAACGCACAGACGTACGCTTATGTCCGTATGCGCGCCGTCCACAACTACGGGCGGATCATCGCACAGTTTTTCGAAGCGGGCAGGCAGGCTAAAACCGGCGAGGCCCCGCCGGATCGTCCCGGCCTTTACACAGGGAAAGGCTTTTTTAAGGGCAAGCACGGCCAGCGCCGCGTTTTGCCCCTGAATCTCGCCGGGAATCGCAACGGATAGTTCCAAAGCTTCGTCAAAAAAGCCTTTTTCCCTAAAGTTTAGCGTAAAATCAGTACCGCCGCGGCTCACCTTCATATTGTCGATGGAGACAATTTCGGGACAGTAAAAAATTTCCGCGTCCAGTTTGGCCGCCGTCCGCCTAAAAACATCAAGCGCCTCCGGTGGCTGTTCGGCAAGGATGAGCGGACGTTTCTGTTTGATCACGCCCGCCTTCTCCCCGGCAACGGCGCTCAAGGTGTTTCCCAAAAATTCCGTATGCTCAAGCTCTATACCGGTGATCACGGCGACGGCGCTGTCAACTATGTTTGTCGGATCAAGCCGCCCGCCCATGCCCGTTTCAACGATAAGCGCGTCGCACCCGGCCTCGCGGGCGCAGAGAAAGTACAGCAGGGTCAAAAGTTCAAAAAAGGTGGGCTCCGGGCTGCATCCATCCGAAACGTCCAGCATCGCACCGTACGCTTCTGTCGATGGATCACAGAGGATGTCGGCAAGATGGCGCAGTTCTTCACCGGCAGCAAGGTATACCGACTCGTCAAAAAAAGTATCGCCCAGCGTAATCCGTTCGCGGTATTCGACAACGTGAGGCGACATATACCTAGCCGGACGCATCCCCTCCGCCTCAAGGATGCGGGTAAGCATAGCCGTTATGGAGCCTTTGCCCTTGGAACCGGCAATGTGTACCGAAGGGGCGCAACGTTCCGGATGCCCCGCAAGTTCGCCGATGATCCGCATCCGCTCCGGCCTCATGCTGGGCGGGGTGTACCCCTGCTCCAGGTTTATAAAACGCGAAAGCCAGTCAAATATCTCCGCGCTCCGTGAAAATTTCGCTTGTCCGTCCATCTGTGCGTCCTGTATTGTCGGGTGCGTCCACCCGCAAGCGCGGGCCGGGCTTGCGGGGCTGTTTTCCCAGGCAAGACCCGTACTGTACCTTGTCAGAACTTCCTGCCTGTAACCCGCCAGCGGGCTTGCTTCCACGTCCACGCCGAAACCAACAAAGTTTACGACTAAGGCGCGATAAATGTCAACGCCCGCCAGCCCGCCAGCCCACCAGTGGGTTTAAAGGCGCTCCGCGCTAGTATACCGAGTGCGGGCTTCAGGCTCTGCCGTCGGGTTCGATATGGGCGATTGGCATACGCGGCTGTGGGCTGTGTTTCGGGTTCTGCCGTCGCTCCGAAAGGGGCGATGTGCATACGCGGCTGTGGGCGGTGTTTCGGGTTAAGGGCGTTTCCCCGCCTTTGGCGGGGTCGGGCTATCCGCTCCAATTCGCTAAACCGCCTATTGCGGTTTAGCGAATTCCGCTTCTATCCCTAACGCTAAAACCCGCAGCGCTGCCGCGCCTGCCGCCCCTCTCATTCGCGTTTATTCGCGCCATTAGCGGTTCCATGACGCCCCCCCTCTCATTCTCGGTAAAACCAGAAAACCTCCCTCATGTTGACAAAAAAATCTACCCTCCGTATATTATACCTATGACTAATAGTGTCGCGCGCAGCATCGTAAGCAAAACCTACTCCGCACGGAAGCCCCACGCCTCCGCCGGCAAAAACCGCGCCCGCACGGAAGCCCGGCAGTCTTCCGAATCACTACTCATTACCACCTGCCCACAAGCCCGATTTCTCATCAGACCCCCCCCCCCCCCGATATCGGATATGGAACTGAAATTGAATCCGTTAGAAGCGGACAACGCCGAGTTAATCAGCAGTATCAACGTCTTAGAACTGAACATAACAGAGAAAGTGAGCTTAATAACAGAATCAGAACGATTATTACAGGCGGTACAGAACTCTTACAATCTAATAACAATACAATATCAGAACTCAAAAGCCGGTTATCCGCGCTTAGA
>JAITKQ010000186.1 GCA_031278295.1 Spirochaetaceae bacterium
ATGAAACAGGCCCGGTCTATGGATGAACTGGCGCAGATGTTTGAAGCGACATTTACCCGGCAATCATAGCGCAAGCTGCTTCACTGTCCCTAAGCAGGCCGCAGGTTTGCTGCAAATACGGGCGGGGATAAGCGCGAGGTAGAGGCGGACTTCCGCCCGGACGCTGCCCCGGCAGATTCCAAGTCCACTTATCGGCGGCCTCACTATGCACTATTCACTCCGCCTCGCGGCGGGCTGTTCGTTCCGCGAGACAAACCACAAAACCGCATAGCGGTTTTGTGGCCGCCAGGTGCCGGTGGCTAGAATCTGTAACAATTGACGGGTACTATAAGTATGGTGTGAAGGTTTATGACAGGCCTATAAAAACGGCGTTTGTACATGCTGCCGCCGCATACAAGCCGATCATTCTATTTATCATTATTCTCATTCAGCCTGTTATTTCTGATTTCCATCCCTTACGGTTTTTGGCTGCGGGTAAACTCTATGCCCAGGAAGCGACGGGGGACACGGCGGCAGACTCTGCCGTAGCAGAATCTGCCGCAACAGAGTCTGCCGTAGCAGAGTCTGCCGTAGCAGACTCTGCCGCAACAGACTCTGCCGGCGGGGACGGTACGGCTGAAGCCGCCAACGACGCCGGGTCCGTGGAACAGGAGGAACCGCTTACGGCGGAAGAGCTTGCCGCCCGGCAGGAAAAGCAGGAGGCCAACCGCGTCATCGATCTTGAAATTAAAACCAGCACCCTGCTGGAACTTGCCGAATGGTGCCGTGAGTTGGGCCTAAGCGAGGGCGGGAACCGTGAGGAACTGGTAACCCGTCTCCGCAGCCATTTCGAGGTACCGCTTCCCGGCGACGCCGCCGCGCCCAACCAAAAAATTGTTACGATAGAGACGGCAAAAACTACGGAATATTTTACGGTTGAGGCAGTGGACGAGGAGTACGCCCGCCTTTCGGGAGGCGTGGTGCTTAGCTTAAAAGAGGGGGATGCGCGGCATCGTATCAAGGCGTGGGAAATAATTTACAACAGAACACGCAATATACTGTCGGCAACGGGCGGCGTCGAATATGTAAAGGAAGATGGGGACAAACTGGAAACGTTCAAAGGTGATAACATATCGATAAACCTTGATACATGGATAGGTTCATTCATAGATACGGTATCGGAGCGTTCCATAGCCGGCAGCGAGACGGCGTACCGTTTCGCCGGACAGGTTATATCGCAGACGGACGACGAGACAACGGTTCTAAAAAAGGCCCACGTAACAAACGCAAAAACAGACGAGCCGTACTGGTCGCTTGACGCCGGTAAACTATGGATACTGCCCGGCTCCGACTGGGCTATGTTTAACGCGACCTTGCGTGTCGGCGAAATCCCGGTGCTTTGGATGCCGTTTTTCTTCTTCCCCTCCGATGAAATGGTTATACACCCCGCGCTTGGCACACGGACAAGGGAAGGAACTTTTTTACAAACCACAACATACATTTTTGGCCGCCCCGACGCGAGCGCGATTACACAGAATTCGATCACTCAAATTTTGGGCAGCGGGGAAGGCATGGAGCGGGTACGTGATGGTCTTTTCCTGCGTACAACCGGAAGAAAGAACACCGAGACGGATACAAAAAAGGTTTCCATCCTCGCGGACGCCTATACCGGGCTCGGTTTCTATGTGGGAACCGAAATAAGCCTGCCAAAACTGGGCCCGGTAAACAATTTTGCGCTTTCCGGCGGCTTCGCTTTTACCCGCACTATTTTTGAACCGGGAACAGGCGCTAAATACACGCCGTACAATGTGGCCGTCGATAACGCGGAACACTGGGATTCCTCCTACCTATTTGGCGTAGAGCTTCCTTTCCGCTTCAGGATGAAAACGGCACCGTCGTTTTCCGGCAAATACGGAACCTTAAGCTTAAACTTCCCGGTATATTCCGATCCGTTCGTAGATCACGATGTTTTGAATCGATCGGAAAGCATCGATTGGATGGAAATGCTGATTCAGGGCGCCGCCACACCCGATACGCCCGATTCAAATGTCGCCGGACTGGGCGCTTACGAATGGAACATAACGGTAAAACCGCAGTTTTCCACGACCGCCCTTTCGCCGTACATATCCAGTTTATCAATAAACAGCATTTCCAGCGTTTATCACTTTGCCGTGAAGACAAACAACAAATCAATACCGGAAGCGGTACGCCCGACATCTCCGCAGAGGGAATTTTATTATCCTGATAAATTCACGCTGTATTCCATAAGCGGCTCGGTAAGCGGGACTCCGCTGACATGGACAAGCATAACCTCGGTTACAGAAAAGGACAAAGAGGCACCCGACCCTGTAAAAGGTTTCGGTACGATTCGTTCTCCCTGGGAAAATGAAACGGCGGCGGCAGACAGCCAGGCGGATTCAGCCTCAGGCGTCAAGCCTTTTTCGCTGGATATACCGGCATTGAACCAGACTTTCGATATGGGCCGCGGCACCGGCCTAAAGATTTCATGGAATTACAATTTAACGCCGACAAGCGCGTCGGAATTAAATTACAGCACGACGGACTGGAGTTCACATGAAGATATTGAATTATCGGATATTAAATCAATTCTAACGCGCGTCAGCACGACCGGAAACACCAATATAAACATATCCGACCCCAATAACAACATGTTTTCACTGTCGGGCGGAATTACCGGAAGGGCGCAGTGGCAGGATCATCCATACATGGATCTGGAAGCGGCGGAGTACGATACGCAGGACAAGATCGACACCGAAAAATACTCCGATTACCAGAACACAAGCTGGTCAACATCGTGGGTACACAGTACAACCATAAACCCGCTTTACTGGACTCCGGCATGGAAAAGCACAAACATCAAGTATTCGCTGGAAGGGAAGCTGGCGGAATCAAAACTTGTCAGTTCGAGGGGCAGCGACCCTGAATGGGATGTGGTTTACGGCGGATGGGATAAAGAAAAAATCAGCAGGCACAACCTGGCAATGAATATGGGCGTTTCGATACTGGACAGGATGCAGACTCTACAGCTAAATACGGATTTACCGCCACTCACCTCAAAGTTTGGCATGAACAGTACGATAAACGCCTGGATATCAACGACAAATATCCGGACGGAGATAAATGAACCCTTCTCGGATGAGGTCAAGTATTTGCCGGTTTATTTTACCGAAACACTGACATTTAAAACAGGATACAAACTGGATCAGGTTATAACCTACAGCCCGGAATATTCAGATCTGACAACTTACAATTCAACGCTGACGCTGGGTAAATTTTCGGCGGCCTACGCATCGTCACGCGGGAAAAAGCGTATACTGACCAAGGATACGGGCGGAAACGTAACCGGCTGGGCCACGGACCAGAACAGTGAAGAAAAACTGCGTCCCGTATCACTGAATTTTTCATTTATCCCGTCGTTCAAAAAAGATAATTTGTTAAACAAGACGCTTTCTTTTTCGCTGGATCCGAGCATGAAGCTCGGTCTGGACCTGCTGAACTATACAGAATCGTACCTTGAATTTTCGCTCAACCTTACATTGAATATTACAAAATTCCTGTCACTTTCAATGGGAACAAATTCAAGAAACGTACAGATGTACTGGTATTTGAAAGATCTCCCGTTATTCGATGAGTATTCTTCGGATATACCGCAGTCCCCGTCAATAAATGACAATTTCTTTGAGGATTTAATCAATTCTTTCAGGTTTGACAACGAAGAATTACGGAGGAATTCCGGCTTCAAATTAAAGTCTTTTAATTTTTCAACAACCCACCACCTGGGCGACTGGGATGCGAAGCTCACGGTCTCAATGTCGCCCTGGCGTCCGTCAGGAGAGAACTATCAATTCGATACACAGGTATCTTTCGTAATTCAGTGGCTGCCTATTTCAGAATTGAAAACCGAGGTTGCCTATGACGGTAAAAACGATATATTCTTGAGCAAATGACATGCCCCGTGAAACTCCCCAACCTAACGCGAAGCCTTGAGCCGCGCCCCATTGGAATTTTCACGATATGTGTTGCCGCGCTTGCTTTCCTGGCGGGTATTACGCACAAGGAACCCGCATTGATTCTTGCCGGCACGGTATTTACGGTTTGTCTTGCCTACTGTTTTTTGTCGCTTCTTTTGATGTCCGCTCTTCACAGGAAAAAAGCCGCCTCCCTGTCCGCGCTCATAATCCCTGAAAAGGTGACCGCCTGCGGTAATGGAACGTTGCGCCTTTCGCGCCGGACCCGTTTTTTTCAAATGCCGGCGTCGCTGGTACGCTACAAACTGCTTCTTGCCACAAAAGACGATAAAAAGATCGAATATGTTTTTGACAGGGGCTTTTTCAAAAAAACCGCCGCGGATTTTCCCGCGCCCCGCCGCGGCGCTTATTACGGCGCGTATGACAGCCTTGTAATACAGGATACCTTTGGTTTTTTTTGCCTTGCCTTGAGGCTGCCCCAGGACAAGGCCGAACGCCTACTCGTGCTGCCGCTCCCGTCGGAAACCGGCCTCGCGGCACGGCTGCTCGCAAGCGGCGATGCGAGGCAGAATCAGGCCAGGATACGCAAGACGGACGACCTTACGGAACAGCGTCCCTATGTTCCGGGAGATGACCCGCGCCGCATAAACTGGAAGCTGTACTCCCATGCGGGAGAACTGTTTGTACGACAGGAGGAGCGTGAGCCGCCGCCGCATTCCCGCTTCGTGCTGCTCATGGATACGGACGCCGACAGCGCCCTTTACCCGGCGGAAGAAGGCGCCGACGGGGTGGACGCGCTCTGCTCCATTGCCCTGTCCCTTCTGCTGGAAAAGACGGCTTCCGGGGCCGAGGTGCTGTTTGGCTTCACCGGCGGCGGCTTCAAAAGCGGACTGCCCGGCGATATTCCCGCGATGCTCGCCTGCCCTTACCGTACCGCGCCGGAAGATGGACGCCGCTTGCCGGACCCGTCCTCACTCCCCGGTCCGCGCGGCATCCTTGTAATGGCCCTGGCCCGCAGGCCCGGAATGCCGGCCTCAAGCCTGCGCGACTTTATTTCAAAACTACAGGCGGCGCAGACGGTGCAAATTTTGTTTTTTTATCGCGGTGAAAATCAAAAAAACCACGCGGAAGCTTCCGCTATACTTTTTGGCGGCATGACCGGCGTTGAAGCCCGCGCCGAGCCCTTGCCGTAAAAGAATTTGTAACTTTCCTTGTGGTATTTTCATTTTACATAAAAAATGCTACAATCACATTGTCAACAGGCGGTTTCAAAATCAGTTTCTGAAACTTTCTGGAATTTTTCCTTAAAAAAGGAGTAAGCTTGTATTATGGATGTGCTAAAAAAACTTTCGTCAAAAAATTTTCTGGTATTTAATTTGGTCCTGCTGGGCGCGATTTTTGGATTTTCGTTCGCGTTTCTGTCGTTTACCTGCACAAGTCCGCAGTCAAAGCTAACGGTGAAGGCCCAAGAAACCGCGATAACGATCCCTGCCAGCGCGCTTGAGACGGCGGAAAGTATACAAACCGTGTTCCGGGCGGTTGCGGACAAGGTGGTTCCGTCCGTTGTGGAGCTTAAAACCGTTTCTGTGCGTAAGCAGGAGACCCCCAGCTTTCCCGGCATCCCGTTTGAATTTTTCTTTGGGCCGCAGCAGCCGGGTGACGGCGGGCGCGAATTCCGTTCGCAGGGGCTTGGTTCCGGCATATTGGTACGCAGGGAGAAGGATACCTATTTTGTTTTAACAAACAACCATGTCGTTACCGACAGCACCGGCAACCCGGTGGACGAGATACGGATAGCTACCGGAACCAGCAAGGATTATCCGGCGGAGCTTGTGGCCCGTGAACAGCGCCGCGATCTTGCTATGGTAAAGTTTACCACGCAGGATAATTACCCCCTGGCGGTACTCGGTGATTCCGACCTCGTTGATGTGGGCGACTGGGCGATAGCGGTAGGCAACCCGCTCGGTTTCGAATCGTCCGTGACCATGGGCATTGTGAGCGCTGTCGGGCGGACAGGCGGGCCGGGTGACAATATCAACGATTTTATCCAGACAGACGCTTCGATCAACCAGGGCAATTCAGGCGGCGCCTTGGTGAACATACGCGGTGAGGTTATCGGCATCAACATGTGGATAGCGAGCAGCACGGGCGGTGGTTCTATGGGCTTGGGTTTTGCCATACCGATCAACAACGCAAAACCGATTATCGACGAATTCATCACGAAAGGCGAGGTAAGGGACGGCTGGCTCGGCGTATCGCTGCTGGATGTTGACAGCGAAACATCACGCGATATGGGCATAGAAGGCAGACAGGGCGCGTTTGCTTCGGGGGTGTTTCTCGATTCGCCGGCCGCTAAAGCCGGTATACAGCCCGGCGATTTTATAACGGCGGTTGATGGAAAAGAGGTACGCAGTTCCCGCCAGCTGACCCGAATCGTTGCCGATCTAAAAGCCGGTCAAAAACACGTCTTTACCGTGCTCCGCGAGGATAAGTCTCTGGATTTAACCGTTACCATCGCCGTCCGCAACAACGATGTGGCGGCGGAAAACGGTAAACTTTGGCCGGGACTGCTTGCGCTGCCTGTAAATGACAAGAGCAAAAAGGATTTGCAACTGGACGACAGTGTGAAAAAAGGCCTCGTGGTCATTCAGGTGATCGATAAGAGTCCCGCAGCCACGATCGGTATTCAGCGCAGGGATGTGATCACGGCGGTAAACGGTGAGCCGGTGAATGATTTGGATGCCTTTTACCGTATTATTCACGAAAAAGCCGCCAAGGAGCTGTGGTTCGACATATCCCGCGGCGACACAAAATTGGAAACCATGAGGTTCAAACGCTGAAGTGACCAAAGCCCGGCAAGATTCACACAGCGGATCCCTACGTGTTGGCCCGCCCTAAGGTAGCGCACGGGAAATTAGCAAGGTCTGTGGCAAGGCCGCGCAACAAGCTGCCCCCGCAGCTTGTTGCGCTTGTAGGTTTTCGCGCCATTTCCCGCCACAAATCCCGGTGATTTTTGGTTCGACAGGGGAAGCGCCGATTTATGCGTATTCGCATAAATCGGCGCTGCTTTTTGTAGAACACCAATATGCCGGGCGCGTTGCGGGGGCTGGGGGCATTAGCTACCGTGTTAGTGGCTTCTACCGGCACAAGGCTGCGCCGCAGCCTTGCGCCCCCCCCCCCCCCCTACCCTACCCTTCCGCATACTCAAATTGATTTGGACAGAATATTATAAGGATAACTAACATTCCGGCGGTGTCGACTTTCCTACACTGCTTTCTGTAAAATAAACCATGAAACTGATGCTGAAGCTAACGCTTACAGAGAAGGTAATACGCGCCCATCTTGCCGGAGGCCGTGTTACGGACGACAGGCTTTCCGGCGATATAGAGATCAAGATTGACCAAACATTGACACAGGACGCGACCGGAACCATGGCCTACCTTCAGTTTGAAACTATGGGGATAGACCGTGTCAGGACAGAACTTTCCGTCTCGTACGTCGATCACAACACTTTGCAGGAGGATCACAGGAATCCGGACGACCACCGCTACTTGCAGACAGCCGCAGCGCGGTACGGGCTCTGGTTTTCCCGTCCCGGCAACGGTATCTGCCACCAGGTTCACCTTGAACGCTTTGGCGAACCGGGCAAGACGCTGCTCGGTTCCGATTCGCACACGCCGACGGCCGGAGGACTTGGGATGCTGGCAATAGGGGCCGGCGGCCTGGACGTAGCGGTAGCTATGGGGGGCGGCGCGTTCAGACTCACGATGCCAAAAATTACCGGCGTCAGGCTTACCGGACGGCTCCGGAACGGCGTCGCGGCAAAGGACATCATTCTGGAACTGCTGCGGCGCGAGACCGTGAAAGGCGGCGTCGGGCGGGTATACGAATACTTTGGAGACGGGGTGTCCGGCCTTTCCGTGCCGGAGCGGGCGACCATCACGAACATGGGGGCGGAACTGGGCGCGACATCCTCCCTCTTTCCGTCCGATGAAATCACGCGGCTCTTTCTGGAGGAGAGGGGACGGGCCGCCGCCTGGCGGGAACTTTCCGCGGACGAGGGGGCGGGGTACGAGCGCGTGATCGAGATAGACCTGGCGAAGCTGGAACCCGCCGCGGCCTGTCCCCATTCGCCGGGTAACATCAAGCCCGTCGCGGAACTGGCCGGCCTCAAGGTGGATCAGGTTGTGATAGGCTCCTGTACAAACTCATCGATAGGCGACCTTGCCGCCGTGGCGGAGATTATGAAGGGGAGAGCCGTCCATCCCGATGTTTCGGCGGCGATTGCCTGCGGCAGCCGGACGACGATTCTTGCCGCGGAGGATGCCGGTATCCTTTCCGAGCTGTTCCGCGCCGGTTTCAGGATGCTCGAAAGCGCGTGCGGCCCCTGTATCGGGATGGGCTTTGCGCCCAAGTCTGGCGGACTAAGCCTCCGTACATTTAACCGGAACTTTAAGGGGCGTAGCGGCTCTGCGGACGCCGGGGTATA
>JAITKQ010000188.1 GCA_031278295.1 Spirochaetaceae bacterium
TTGGTGTGCAAGTGGCACACTAAACACGCGGTAGGAGGCAATGGTCTACTACCATTTTTCGTGAGTATTTACTAATTCTAACCGCCCTAAAGGGCGGGGTATTAGACCCCACTGCGAATAAAAAATCTTATAAAAAATAGATGTACTGTATTAATGGAGTACGGGCACACTTCGTCTAACAGGCCTATTTACGCGCAGACCCGCTTTGCGGGTCTGCCGCCGCCGGGCGGCCCTTGGGCTCCACCCCGTTATGTGCAATGTACTTTTGAACATTTTAAAATACAAAAAAGGAAAGAAAATATGTTCTGCCCGGTGAGGGTTCATTTCCACCGCGTTTGGGTATACGCTGTTTACGGGTATTTGGTATGAACGATCTTTTTTCGGGGGCGGCGGGCGCTGACGAAGCGCCGCTGGCCGACCGTATGCGGCCCCGCACACTGGACGACATAGCCGGTCAGGATCACATTGTAGGGCCGGGGCGGCTGCTCAGGCGGGCGATACAGGCGGACAGACTCTCATCGCTGATATTCTACGGGCCGCCGGGAACGGGGAAGACGAGTCTGGCCCGTGTGATAGCCAACACCACAAAGGCCTGGTTTGAAAGCCTTAACGCGGTACTTTCCGGCATCAAGGACATAAGGGACGCGATAGACCGCGCCTCGGAGCGGCGCAAGCTTTACGCCCGGCGTACCATACTGTTTGTGGACGAGGTTCACCGCTGGAACAAGGCCCAGCAGGACGCGCTCCTGCCGTGGGTAGAGAACGGCACGGTAATCCTTGTCGGCGCCACAACGGAAAATCCTTTTTTTGAGGTGAACCGCGCCCTCGTGAGTCGCAGCCGGATCTTTCAACTAAAGCCGCTCGAAAAGGAAGATCTGATGCTTACCGCGCAACGTGCGCTTAACGATGTGGAACGCGGCTACGGCAAGCGGCGCGTCATATTTGAGGATGGCACCCTGGAACACCTTGTCGAGGTTGCCGGGGGGGACGCCCGGTCCCTGCTGAACGCGCTGGAGTTGGCGGTAGAAAGTACGCCGCCGGACGGCGTTGACGGCGCGGTTCATGTAACGCTGGAGGCGGCGGAGGAAAGCATACAGCGCCGCGCCGTACTGTACGACAAGGACGGGGACTACCATTTCGACACGATAAGCGCGTTCATCAAAAGTTTGCGGGGCAGCGACCCTGACGCCGCGCTGTACTGGCTCGCCAAGATGCTTAGGGCAGGGGAGGATCCGGCCTTCATATTCCGGCGCATGATAATCCTTGCCAGCGAGGATGTCGGGCTTGCCGACCCGCAGGCGCTCGGCGTAGTCATCTCCTGCGCGGCGGCCTTCGAGCGGATCGGCTTTCCGGAGGGAAACTACCCCCTTGCCGAGGCATGCCTGTACCTGGCGACCGCGCCCAAGTCCAACAGCGCCATGGCTTTTTTCGACGCGCTTGAGCTTGTGGAAAAGGAGAACGCCGAGGTTCCGTCCCACCTGCGGGATCCCGTCCGCGACAAAGAAGGCTTTGGGCACGGCAAGGGCTACATCTACCCGCACACTTACCGCGAACATTGGTGTGCGCAGCAGTACCTGCCTTCCGCCTTGCAGGGAAAGTTCTTTTACACGCCCTCCTTTATAGGTTATGAAAAAACGATACGGGACGAGGTTCTGCGAAAACGCGAGTTGCAGGCGGCGGCGCTGCTGGGCGAGTCGGCGCTTTCGGGAGACGGCGGGTACCTGTCATGGTCGCCCGGCGGCAAGGCTGTAAACGAATGGGTTCGCCGCCTTGAAACGGGGCGAAGCAGGCTCCTGCTTTCCTGCCGCGACGCGATAATGGAAGAGGCCGCTCCCGGACGCCACGAGCGTCTGCTTGTGTTGAAGGCGGACGACGGCCTTCTTGTCTGGGAAGGGTTGCGGCGCGCGCCCGAAGGACTCTCAGCCGCCTGCGTTACAAGCGAGGATGCCCGCGAAACGCTACTGCGTTTCGCGGCGTCCGCGGCCTTTGACGAGACGGAACTGCCGAGGATCGCCGTCCGCGCCGGGGTACCGCCGCCCGGGGAGGCTGAGGCCTGCTTTGGCTGCGCCGCCTTTGACTGTGTGCTGGCGCGGGAACCTTGGCGTGGCTCAAAGGTTTCCGTTGCGTCCATCGGGGATTTTGCCGTTTCCGCCGCCCGCCTGCTCGCCCTAAACGGCCGCCTGGTCTTTCTTGCGTCGCCACCGGTGATGGGGGAGCGGCTGTCCCGTATAGTGGAGGCGGAAGCTACAGCCGGGCTTTTGCGGGCGGAGGCCGCCCTTATTTCCGCCTTCAAGAAGGCGGAAGACGAGTTTTTTTCCACGCCGGCGGATAGCGGCGGGACGGAAAGTCTTCTCTGGGACGAGGAAACCCTTAAAGCCGGCTTTAGCGGGGCAGGTTTCGAGTTAAAAATCAGTATTTTTGACCAAAAAGAGGAACGCCTTATAAGCGAACGTGATATTTCGGCCTGGTTTAACAGGGAAAAATCAAGCTGGGGCGGCGCGATTCACGCTTCGCTCGGTGAAAAAGGCTTTGAAACGTTAAAAAATCTGCTGCGTGGCCGTTCCAAACAGGGCGCCGTGCTGTGGAAATGGAAGGGCCTGCTCTGCCGTGGGGTAAAACGGGCCCAGCATCCTGCCGCGCCGCCCGCCCGCCCGGTGACCGACACCCTTTAGCCCGCCTCCCGGTCGCTTCACTATTCACTGCCGCTTCACGGCCCGCTCCCCCGTCAGACTCGCCAGCCGCCACACCCCTCACTATTAAAAACCATGCCCGTCCCCATTTTTCATAGAGATAAGTATGCGCCCGATTGACGTCTGAGTCACTTTAAAATATATTTAGCAAGGCATGCGTAAACGGCCTGCCACCGGGGGGATGTTTTGAAAGGATCAACATTAAGGGCGGGATTGTACCTGGAACTGTTAAGGTATATCAAATTTCCGGAGGCCGCGCCCAAAATTTTTAATTATATAAAGAGCAAGCTGCTGAGGCCGCTGCCAAACAACCCATGTTCGCGCTATTCACCGGTACAAATGTCGCTGTCAATGGTAAACCGTTGCAATTTACGCTGCGCGTACTGCGGGGACGCACAGGACGGAACCTTTGACACCGCGCCAAAAAAAGAATTCACGCTCGAAAAAATAAAAACCCTTTTTCAGACTCCGTTGTGCAGGAACGCGGTATACGTGAATCTTGCGGGCGGCGGCGAACCGCTTCTTTGCAGGGACATTGTCGAAATTGTTGAATACCTTACTTCACGGGGACACCTTACACTCCTTACTACAAACGGCCTCCTCTTGCCCAAATTCATTGAACGACTGACCAGGGCGGGGCTCAGCAAGATCAGCATTTCAATATACCCTGAAAATATTGATTTCTTACGCGAGAATCTGGCGGCGATGAATAAAATACACAAGATACAAAATTCCCATGTTATTACACGCTCTGAACTGGAAAAAACGCCGGGGGAACTGGCCGGCCTGGTTGATTTTGTCTACAGGGCGGGCAGCACACGGCTCCGTCTGTGGAACTGTAGACCCTTCGGAAAGGAGCGGGACTCATCGGAAAGTTTTACAAGCGAGCTTCCGGCCTTTCAGGACTTTTATAAAAAAATATCGAAAAAGTACGGAAGCTTTGTCGATTGGCAGGGTTTGTACACGGAAAGCGATAAAAATATAAAGGCAAAAAAAATATGCAGGGAATTATGGCAGCTTGTCCCGGTAGACGGCGGCGGCGGCCTGGCAACCTGCTGCGGGACCGCGATCAATTTGCGCTCCGGTGTAAACGCATTCACCAGCACATCGGAAGAAATATTCAACCATCCGGCAATTGTGGATCTCAGAAAAAAATTCATAGACCCGGATGCGGAACTGCCTGATATGTGTAAATACTGCAACCTGCTGGAAGACGCCCCGATGTAAGCGCCTGCCGGCGGGTTTTCACCCGTTGCCTTCAACCCGATACCCCGCTATACTGGAATCACTTTTCATAAAAGGAGAAATAGATGAAAAAGTGTATTATTGTGTTTCTTTGCATGATGGCTGCCGCGGTCACGGTCTTTGCTAGACCGCAGCAACAGACGGGCGGCGATGATTCGGGCGATGATTCGCTTGAAAAGATTCAAGCAAAGAAAAAGTTTGTGCTGGGGCTTGACGATTCGTTCCCGCCTATGGGTTTCCGCAACGAGCAGAACGAGATTGTCGGCTACGATGTCGATCTGGCCAAGGAAGTCTGCCGGCGTCTGGGTTGGGAGTTGGTTCTACAGCCGATAGACTGGAACGCGAAGGAACAGGAACTTGCCACAGGCGAGATTGACTGCATCTGGAACGGTTTTACAATCACGGACGAGCGCAAAAAGGCGCTGCTGTTCAGCCCGCCCTACCTGAAAAACGCGCAGGTTATCGTTGTAAAGCAGGATTCGCCTGTCAATTCGCTCTCGGACCTTGCGGGAAAACGTGCCGGTACGCAGGCCGGCTCCTCGTCGGTTGACGCGATAGACGAATCGCCGGAATTCAAAAATTCTTTGCGCGAAATCATCGAGTACAAGGATTTCCTGACGGCCTTCATGGACCTTGACGCGGGCGGCGTGGACGCTGTTGTTGCCGACCTTGTCGTGGCAAACGACAGCATAGGCCGTTCCGGCAAGCCATTGCGTAAACTGCGCGAAACCCTTGTCGAAGAAGAGTTCGGCATCGGTTTCCGCAAAAATGACATTGCCCTTGAGCAGGAAGTCTGGAAAACGCTTACCGACATGGTAAGGGACGGTACTGTCGCACAGATCTCGGAAGTCTGGTTCGGGGAAGACATCTCCGTAATCGGGAGGTAATTTTTTGTATGAAGGGGGAGCGCCCTTGTTCCAAAACGGCGCCTTTTCGGGCTGTACGGCGCATGATTTAACGCGGCTCCCCCTCGCTGCAGCCCGCTTTCGCGGTCTTCCGCTACCCCCACTCCTTGGTTCGCTGCCCGCGTGCCCCCACTACCGGTCCGCTGACTTTCCGTTTAGGTTTTATACACATTGATAAAAGATTTACTGTTTTCCGTTTTTGGCGGCGCTGCTGCGGGCTGGGTTACAAACTCAATTGCCGTCAGTATGCTGTTCAAAAAATTCTTTGGCCGCTGGGGCGGCGTAATCGAAAGCGGTTACAAAGAGTTAATCCAAAACCTTTCACGCCTGGTTGAACAAAAACTGATAAACGCGCGGACGCTTGAAAATGAAATTCAAAAACAGGGCTTCAACGATACCCTGCACTGCTGGGTAAAAGAAATACTGGAAAAAGAGTTACCCGCAAAAACAGAAGGCCTGCGCGTCAAAGACATACCGGGAGTCGATCAGACGATAGAGCGGCTTACATCTTATTTTGAGCAAGAAAGAGCCGCGCAGTCCGCGTTAAGCGGTATAACACTTAGTCAGATTCTTTCGGAAGAGTCGTACCGCCGCATCGTGGAAATAAATTCAGGCAATGTGGTTTCAAACACTTTGGGATACAAGGATATGGCCGGCGAAACGCTTAACGCTTTTTGTTCGGGCCGCACATTCCGTGACATATTTTCCGAAAGTTTTATCAGGCAGATCAAGGCAAACATAAATGAAGCTGTAAAAAAAACAGATTTCTCACAAATAAACCTTGATCGGGACTTTGAAACATTTACCGACTCAATCGGTATAGACGGTATAATAAAAAAAATCGAAGAGGCCGCCGGCGAAATCCGAATCGGGGAGCTTGCGTCCGACCCCTGCAAGGCGGCGCGGCTGGTTTTAGGCCATATCGCGGACTTTCTGGAAAGCAGCCCCGGCAGGGATTTGCTGCACGAGCTTGTCTGTCAGCTTACCGGCGCGGCGGAAACGCTTGACGCGAGGGTATGCGACATACTGCACCCCGATTTGCCTGAAAACTTAAACGCTTTCATCAAACGCGCCGCCCCCGATCTTGTAGACAGGCTGATACTGTTTATCATCGATTCGCGTGAAGCGATCGACAGGCTTGTGGACGAAGCTGCCGCACAGCACTTTAACAGGGACGGCAGGGTGAACAACCCGCTGCAAGCCTTTGTATTCGGGGCCGTTTCCAAACATACCGGTTTTACAAATAAAATTATCGAAGTCTTGTCCCAAAACCGCCACGACGCGGGCGAAAAACTTGCCGTCGAATTTACAGCTTTTATAAAAAAAACTAGCGTGGGCGGAATCGTATCGAGCCTAAAAAAATCAGGCGTGATAAACGCCGAAATCATTACCGCCGCGATTCCCGTCAAACTGCGTAGCTTGCGCCTTGAAAACAGTAAACTTTTTACACCAATTATTGACGCAAAAGTAAAAGATATATTTCCGAATATCGATTTTTCTTTTATAAAAACAAATATTATTCCGCATATATTCGGCATTTTAAAAGAATACTTACAAGATGAATCCAAGAATACCAGGCTGCGGGAAAAAATTGACGGCGCGGTAGATGCGTTTGCGGCAAAAGATACAGGCGGTACGGTAGATTTTACAAAGCTCGGTTTTAACATAAACGAAACGGATGTAAAAAACTTTATGCTCCGCCGCTGGCCGGACATAGCGGGGGTGGATGCCAGCGTTTTTTTTGCGGTAACGGACGGTACGTCCTGGTGGAAGAGTATCACTGAACGTATAAAAACCTTAAAGGTAAACGGTGTCTACAACATTTTGCGGAACGAGGCCTTGTACGGCAGGGCGGCGGACGCGGCGCAGACTTTTATACTGCAAAATCTGGATACGGTTCTGTGCGGCAGTATTTTTGAGATTGCGAAAAACGAATTGGATGTTTTAAGTCCCCGGCAGGTGAACAGCGTTGTTCATAATTTTATGGGGACGCAGCTAAAACCGATAAACATCATCGGCGCGGTTCTAGGCGGACTTGCCGGTGCGCTTACCGCCGCCGCCATGCTTTTTTTCAGGCTGCCTCCCGGTTTTCTTTGGGCCATGTTTGCCGTTTACGGTCTTGTCTTCGCGCTTGTCGGCATAGGCACGAACTGGATCGCCATAAAGATGCTGTTCCGTCCGTACAAAAGGAGCGCCGGTCTTAACTTCCCGCCCTTCATAGGTCTAACGGCGCTGAAGCAGCCTGGGTTTGCCGCCGGTATCGCAAAATTTATTAAGCAGAATATGTTGAACGAGTCCGCCCTGCGCCGTTTCTATGCGGAAAAAAAAGACTCGATCCATGCACAATGCAGGGAGCGGTTTTCCCCTGAAAGCTACAGTTTTATTGACGATTTTTTTTCGGACGACAACAAACTTGCGGCGGCGGTGGACGGCATTCTTGACCTACTCCGTGATTATATAGAAGCCGCGCATACAAGACTGGCAGGGCGCATAGACTCATACATTAGCGCCAGAATCGAATCGGGCGGGATGGAAGGCTTTACCAACAGGCTGCGGGGGGCGCTGTTTCAAAAAATAGCAGGCGGCGAAGCGGCGGCCTATACCGGGAAAATGATTCGGCGGCGTATCGAAGATAAAAGCCTTCCGGAATATGACGCGGCAAAGATAATCGATCCGCTTCTTAACTTGTTTTATCAATACATACGGCAAAATTTGCGGAATACTGTCAGCTCAAGAACCCTTGGCTGCTACGAGGCGGCTTTCAACAACTATATAAAAAACCATACGCCCGCCGATTTTGCCGGCATACATGATTTTTCAAAAATGTTTGTGGGGAATATTAGCGCTTTACCGCAAAAGGCCGCCGCCGCCATCGCAAGACTCGCCGGCAGGCAGATGACGGACGGACGGCGGCCCGTCAAAGACTACCTGGGCGGGGCCATCCCCGTGCTGATTAAAGACGGGATCGGCCTGGTAAACGGCATGATTTGTAGGCTGGCCGGAAGCCAAAAACAGGCTATTGTAGGCAAGATCATGGACGACGCCGGCGGCGGCTCGTTTTTTGGACGGCTTGTAAAGCGGGCCGCAAACGCTGTGATGCGTGAGGATGTCGAAGCCATAACGGGAATCGTAATAGACGAAAAACTTTTTCCGTTTCTCCAGGCGCATTGGGATTCTGTTTTTGGGATAATGGACGGTATGCTGGAAAGCCCGTCCGGGTTCGAATGCAAAGTATTCAACGAAAAAAATACAGAACGGGTTTTGTCCCGTCTGTTTTACACGGATCAGGTTTTGCAAAAGGTAAAAAATCTTTCGCTGTCATGTTTAAACAGAGTTTCCGGCGTAAAACTCAAAAACCTGCTATTCCCGCTAAACATGGATACCATCGACGGTTTCCTGGAAAGGACTGCCCCGATTTTAAACGCCGCGGTTTCCGAAACCATGCTCCGTTTGGACGACAGGGCTACGCTAAACCGCTTGAACAAATTGTTTAACCATGTAATCTCAAAAGTATTCAAAGGCAGACCCGTATCCTCCGTACTGCGCGGCATAGACCTCGAAGCGGAAGCCGTCCGAATTTCGGCCATGTTTTTTGCTGACGGGGCTGCGGTGGAAACCACAAAGCTAATCCTTGACGGCTTCCTGCAAAAAATATTGAGCGGCAAAAATTTTTATGACCACAGCCTTTTCCGCGGAGACGTATCGTTCTTCCTGCGAAACTGTGTGAACGGCGACTCCCCGTGCGTTCCACGGGAACAGCTTGCCGTAGCAGTCCGGGGACTGTTCGGTAACTCAGGCCGCCTAGTAAGCGCGGATACAAAGGATGCCATCTGCGGCTCTTACCTGTTGCCGGCGATACTTAACGCCTGCGAGAATCAGTTTCCAAATCTTGTGGACTCACTTTCGCTGTACTCCGTTGTTGAACGGGAAATAAACGGGATGCCGCCACAGGAGATAGAAGGCGTTTTTTACGGCTTTGCCGGCCCCTACTTCAAAAAAATCATCCTGTACGGCTGGATTGGCCTGTTTGCCGGTCTTTTAAGCTACGCGCTGGGCTGCCTCCCGCTGTTTCTGCCGTAAACCGGGTTGTGGGTCAAAGATTGGCGGGTACATGCAGCCGCACAAAAAATGTACAAATTTATTCAGAAGGCTTGGATATTTATGGTAGACTTGGTAATTCACCCCGTCCGTTGGCGACGGTTTGCCGGGGCGAATAAGAAAATGCGTAGCATTTTAGGGCTGGCAAAATGTGCGGGGGGGGGGGGGGCATTGCGGAAGCCTGAGTTGCCCGGCAACTTCGCCGGCATAGCTGTCGAAGCGTAAACGGAGCTGCTATGCCAAGTACAAAATGTTACTTTTTATTCATTATCCCGAACGGAATATGAACCAGGGCTATATTTTCCAAAGTTGGATCCAAATGTGTTAACTGATCGTCTATAAAAAGATGTGGTTTTAGAATACTTAATATTCTTTTCTTTTCAATGCCTCCTAGAAAAAACATTTCATCGACATTAACTTCCCAATTTTTTAATGTATTTATTGCTCTTTCATGGGCTGGCGCATTACGTGCGGTAACAATTGCCGTTCTTAGTATTTTTTTATACGAATTATCTTTTTCCATTTCCTTATTTTCGATTTTCTGAAAGTAAGATAATTTTGTTAAAAACTCTTTCATCAATCCTGCATTAATTGGTTCATCTTTGTGCTCATATTCATAGTCTTGATAAAATGGCAATTCTCCATTATTCTCTTGGTATACTCTCTCAGATGAATCATCTGCCAATACTCCATCAAAATCAAATGCAACCCGTAACTCACTATCATTATCATTATCATCATCATCATCATGAATATTCGATTTAAGTATAACTCCAGCAGGAAAATTTTTTTCGATAGCGCCCCTTACATCATTCGTATTTGTGGACAAAAATAATGAAACATTATATGCAGGAATATATTCACATGGATTTCTTCCCGATGTAAAGGCCGCTCTGGAAATATCTAATCTATAATGCCTGATGCTATTAAACACTCTCAGGCCGCATTCGGGTGTATTATGTGATAAAAGCACTACCTCAACCGGCTTCTTTTCAAAAAACACATTATTGATATTTAGAAATCTCTTGATAAACGGAAAGGCCAGACCTTTACCAATTATATCATTTTTATGTTCTTCTTGATATTTCTTGAATTTTTCCATCCCATCTTTTTGATAAATTCCATCTTCATATTCGAGATTGAATAATGCTGTAGAAGATACACCAACAACTAATTTCCTATCAATTGGATAGGCCATTTTATTCTCCTATTTCTTATTATTATACATTCTTTCATTGTTGTCAAGAAATTTGTCGTTAACATGTCAATAACAAGCGATTCGTTCACCCCCTAAAGGCCATAATTAACGGGCGATTCATTCACCCCTTGCCGGTAAGTTCCGGGGTTTTGGCGCTCGTAAAAAAGGAATCGCGAATGAGG
>JAITKQ010000189.1 GCA_031278295.1 Spirochaetaceae bacterium
GCTCCGAGCTTGCCTCTATACTTGCCTCGTTGAAGGAAAAACACATTTGCGTGGGCGATGTCCGCAGCATAGGTCTTTTTGGCGCTGTCGAACTGGTAAAAAACCGCGAAACCCGTGAGCCTCTAGTCCCATACGGCAAAGACCCGGACGGCGTGATGAAAAGTATCAACGGCGAACTTGCCAAACGCGGCTTTATGACTTACACGCACGAAAACATGATACTCATCGCCCCGCCTCTCATCATCACAAAAGAACAACTCGTCGAAGAAATGGCAAAACTCGACGAAGTGCTGGGCGCAGTTCACCAATAAATCAATTCCGTCTGGGGGGAGGGGGGCTTCCTTATCGGGTTAGGCAAGCCGCGCCGCCGCAAAACAGCTTAACGCTGTTTTGCGGCGGCGTGGCTTTGCTGTTTTGCGGCCGGGCGGTTTATATGAGTCCGTATTTTTTGAATGCCTTTGCTAAACCGTTGTTTTCTATGCTGTCTGCTATGTCGTCCGCTGTTTCTTTTAGCGAATCGACCGAGTTTCCCATAGCTACGCCCAGTCCGGCGGACTGTATCATCATGCGGTCGTTATCACTGTCGCCAAACGCGATAGTATCCGCACGTTCAAAGCCGTGGTAGGCGGAGACCTTTTCCAGCGCCGTTCCCTTGTGTACGCCGAGAGGACAGATTTCTCCGCCCGTCATGCCGGCTACGGGTATCGAAAGATGAAAAAGCTCATGGGACGAGCCAAAATCACGCACAGCATCTTCAAACGTAACGCCGTCCGACTCCCAAAAAACCAGTTTACGCACATCGCCGCGCTCCGAATTACCATAGTCCCATTCGCATTTCTTAAAAATTTGGTGCAAAAAAAACTGTTCAGCCAAACGCCTAAGGGTAAACGTCCTCCCTTTGTAATATCCGTCGAAATATGATTTCAGGTAAGGACCGGCAATCAGCTTGTCCGTAAGCTCAAGCGTGTACGCAGCCTTGCGCTCGTTGAAGTAAGAAATCAGGACGCTTAACTTTTCCGGCTCTATCACGGCGTTGAACAACAGTTTGCCGCCGTCTTCCGCGTTCAGCGCGGTTTCTATATAAGCGCCGCCGGAGCTGATTATTCCGTCAAATCCTATATTTACTATGGACGGGCTTACCTGTAGACGCGCCCTGCCGGTGCAGATGTACAGGATATGACCGTTTTTCCGCGCTTCGCGGCAGGCGATTTTTGCGGAGAGCGGCACACGGTTATTGATTGAAAGAGTGCCGTCAATGTCTAAAAATACTATTTTTCTGTTCAAATTTTTTACACCGGCAAAGTAAGTTTACGCCGGTTGTTGTTTTCCTTTAATTTTTGCCCAAGTATCCCGCAGTCCTACGGTTTTGTTGAATACCGGACTCCCTTCGGCGCTGTTTTCAGTATCGCGGACAAAGTAGCCCTGCCGCTCGAACTGGAAAAACCCCCCGCAGGTATTTTCTCCGGTAGTCCCGGACTCCGCCGGCGCTTTCGCATCAGCAAGGCAAGGCTCGGCGAGCGCGCCCTTTATCACGGAAAGGGAGTCCGGGTTAAGCCCGTCAAGAAATGTTTTGCCGGGAGAGATTTCCATAGGGCGTTCCGGCGTAAACAGGTGGTCGTAGACCCTCACCTCGATTGGTATCGCGCCCGCCGCCGATACCCAGTGGATAGTCCCCTTTACCTTCCTGTTGTCTCCCGCGTTGCCGCCCCGAGTCGCGGGGTCGTACACCGCCCGCACAGCGCTTATATTCCCGTCAGCATCCTTTTCAAAGCCTGTACAGGTTACAATAAAGCCGTATCGGAGGCGCACGCTGTTACCCGGATAGAGCCTGTGATATTTGGGCGGCGGAATCTCGGCAAAATCATCCTCCTCTATCCACAACTCACGGGTAAACTTTATCTTTCGAGTACCGGCGGACGGGTCTTCGGGATTGTTCACCGCGTCAAGTTCTACCTCCGCTCCCTCCTCAAAATTTTCGATAACCAGTTTGAGGGGTTTTAGCACCGCCATCACGCGCAATGCCCGTTTATTTAGGTCTTCACGCAGGCAGTATTCAAGCAGGGCAATCTCAACCATGCTGTCGGTCTTGGCAACGCCTATGCGGGTCATAAAGTCCCGCAACGCCGCCGGCGTGTATCCCCGGCGGCGTAGTCCCGCCAGCGTAGGCATACGCGGGTCGTCCCATCCTGAAACACGCTCCTCCCGAACAAGTTGGAGCAGGTAACGCTTAGAAAGAACAGTATGCGTCAGGTTCAGGCGGGCAAACTCTATCTGCCTGCTCGGAAAGACCTCCGCCTCACATATAAACCACTCATACAGCGGTCTATGAATCTCATACTCAAGCGAACAAAGGGAATGGGTAATCTCTTCTTTGGCGTCAGAAAGCGGATGCTGGAAGTCGTACATGGGGTAGATACACCATGCGCCGCCTGTACGGTAGTGTTTTTCACGTCTAATGCGGTACATCACCGGGTCGCGCATCACAAGGTTCGGGTGCTTCATGTCGATTTTTGCCCGCAGCGTCTTCGCCCCGTCCGGAAATTCGCCCAGCCTCATCCGTTCAAACAGGTCAAGATTCTCGTCAACGCCGCGATTCCGGTACGGGCTGTCCCTGCCGGGCGGGGTTTCCGTGATGTTATCCTTGTCCGCAACCGCCGTGCCCCGGTATTCGCGTATCGCCTCTTCCGAAAGATCGTCAACGTAGGCTTTTCCCTTCCTGATAATCTTGACGGCAAGCCCGTACAGGTACTCGTAGTAGTCCGATGCATAAAATTCACGGTCTTCCCAGTCAAATCCAAGCCATTTTATGTCGCGTTTTATAGCTTCAACGTAAGAAATATCCTCTTTTTCCGGATTCGTATCGTCAAATCTAAGGTTACACTTGCCGCCGAAGCGCGCAGCCATCGAAAAATCAATAGACATCGCCTTGCAATGCCCGATGTGAAGCCAGCCGTTTGGTTCGGGCGGAAAACGTGTGCGTACATAGCCAAAACGCCCGTTTGCGAGGTCTTCTTTTATAAAATCGCTGATAAAATCGCCGGATTCTACATTTTTTTCCGCATCGTTCATGCCAAAATTATGACGAAGCTCCCTCTCGCTGTCAACGCCGCGCCGCCCGCGCGCTCCGCGGGCGGCGTCTTCGGACTCAGCGGGCAGGCGGCGGGTGTAGCCCAAAAAAAAAGGTAATTAGGCAATGGCCCCGCGCACGTCCTGCCAGGCGGCTTTCCCGGTTTGCCCTTAAAGGCAGCATGTGCCGGGCGCACGAGGTATTGCGGGAGGGCGGCGCTCCGTAACGTTACCGGATTCCGGAGGGGACGATGCCCGTTGCTCCGGGCGGTACGCGGTATTATTCGGGGCTGTTCCAAAACTAAAGTTTTGGAACAGCCTCAAGTTGTTGTATTATAAAGATTTATTCATTCTTAAACCGGAGTCGCCGGGCTAAAATAGCGGAATATTGACAGGGTAAGGGGCCTTTTGTACACTTGTTTCCATGTGCGCCCAAAAGGAAGACTGGGAAGAGTTTCTCGAGGAGGGACGCGGCTTTCACAGGGCAGCGCTGGGGGGTCTCAAACGGCCCGGAGTTTTTACCCCGGCGCTCATACAGAATATCGCGGCAATGGGCATCGAAAAATACTTTATGGCTATCTTCAGCCGCCGAGGTCTCCTGCCCCGGAACCATGCCATGAGGGATCTTGTGGAAGAAGCAAGAGCCTTTATGCCTCTGCCGGAAACCCTGGAGGCGTCGTTGCTCTATTTTGACTCCCTCCAGAATATCTGCTCCATGGACAGTTTCAGGATAACGAAGCCTTCCGACGGGGACGTAGAACGTTTTGTAGAAGCGATCAACCAGGTGGCGGCGCTGGCTGAAAGGGAAACCGGTTCCCGTGCGGCGCATAACGATCTTTGACACGACCCTTAGGGACGGGGATCAGGCTTTCAGCTTCGGCGCCGATGAAAAGATCGCGCTGGCTCTGGCGCTGGCGGAGGCTGGCGTGGACGTGATCGAAACAGGCTTCCCCCTTTCCGGCAGGATCGACTTTGCGGCGTGCGGAACCATTGCGCGGGAATTGCAAAACTTCAAGGCTTCGCCAGATTCACCTCCCCTGACGGCGGTGATGTGCCGGGGCCGGCCCGGAGACATTGCCGAATCCGCCAAGGTCTTTACCGGCGGCATTCCGGGAATACTCCATATATCCCTTCCGGTCAGCAAGATTCATATCGAGGCGAAACTCGGCAAGACTCAGACAGAAGTGATCGCCCTTGCCCGTGAAGCGGTCTCCTTCGCCGCGGGGCTGGCGCTGCGGGTAGAGTTGGGCGCGGAGGATGCTTTCAGGGCTGACCGGGGTTTTCTGCTGGAATACTGCCTGGCGGCCATTGACGCGGGGGCGCATACGGTCAACATCGCCGACACCGTGGGCGCTGCGGCTCCCGACGGAACGCGGGAACTTGTGGCCTTCCTCTGTTCCCGTATACCTGATGTTAACCACGGGGAAAACAGGGCGGTTTTAAGCATCCATTGCCATAACGATCTTGGGCTTGCCTGCGCCAACACCCTGGCGGCGCTTGAGGCGGGTTGCGGACAGGCGGAGGTTTCGGTATGCGGACTCGGGGAGCGGGCGGGAAACGCGGCGCTTGAGGAAGTAGCCGCGAATATCGAACTGCGATCCCATGAGAGCGGACTCTCCACCAGGCTGCTCCCTGAAAGATTCCCCAAACTCCTTGACATGGCGGCTGTCGCGGCTGGCGGCGCATTCTCGCCCATGAAACCCCTCCGGGGCTGGAATACCCGCTCCAACGGTTCCGGCATTCATCAGCAGGGGCTTTCCCGGAACACGGAAACCTATTCCCTAGCCGGCCTGAAACGCTGGGCCGCTGTCCCGGAGCGGATAAGTCTTTCCCGCCACTCAGGACGTTCCGGAACAGTACTTTTCGCGGAACGCTACTGCGGCTTCCGGCTTGATGAAGAAACAAGCGCCCTGATAACGGAGACAATAAAAGGCCGTGAAGCCGTTACCGGGATCACCGAGTTCCTCTGCATCCTTGCGGATATAGGAAAGCTGCCATACGAATTTCCCCGCCCCCTTATCCGCCGCTCCTTTAGCGCCCTGTTTACCGTACCGGTAAACAGGGCTGCCCCGGAAGCGATCCGGGTCAACGCCGTCGTTGCCAAGTACGGCGGCGGGGAAACGGGGCGCACGGTTTCGGGAGACGGGGAAAACGAAGCCGGCGCGGTGTCGCAGGCTGTGGAAAGCCTCTGCGGACTTCAGTTCACCTTTTCCCGGACTGCCTTAAACGGTTACGGCGGCAGGCTGCGTCTGTACACGGAGATCGCGACGCCTTCCGGAAGAACCTATGCCCTGGAACGGCTGGGCGTTTCGACGGCGGAGCTGCTCTTTTTGTGCGGTCTGGACGCGGTGAACGCCGAGGCGGCGCGGGCGGCTTCATAGAGCCCCCTCTATGCCCCGTCCTCCGCGTAACGTGCCTCCAGCCGCGTAAGAAACGCATCCATCCATTGGTTATCCAGCGCGACATACTCAGGGTGGGAAAGCAATTCCGCGCCGCTTTGGACATACTTCCCGGCTTGATCGGGAGCCGTCTCCTCCCCGCAGTGTTCCACCAGCCCCCGGATGATCTTACCGGTATTCTCCAAATGGAACTGAAAGGCAAAAATCCGCTCCCCGTACATAAACGCCTGGTTTTTACAGGCTTCGCTCCCGGCTAAACGAAGCGCACCCGGCGGGATGCTGAACGTGTCCCCATGCCATTGAAAAACCACCGGGCTTTCCGGCAGGAAGGAAAAGAGCGGAAGGGAGCGGGCTTCCCGGGTAAGGGTTACCGGAAACCAGCCGATCTCTTTATGCGGGTTCCGCGTAACCTTGCCCCCCAGAACGCAGCAGAGTAGCTGCGCCCCCAGGCAGAGTCCGATGATCGGCTTACCCTTGTCCGCCGCGCGTTTGATGAACGCCTTTTCCTCCGCCAGCCAGGGGTACTCCGCCTCCTGGTAGACGTTCATGGGTCCGCCCATGATCACGAGCCAGTCAAAATCCCGATCCGGCGGGAAAGGAACCCCGCCCCCGGGGTAATCGTAGAGCAGTGTACGGCCGAGTCCCCAGCCGCGGCGTTCCGCCCAGGTCAAAATGAAACCCGGATCCTCAAACGGAACGTGCTGTAGATAGTGAATTCTCATAAGCTACGCGATTAGCATAGCCGCCGCCGGACTGCCGCTTTCGATCGAATCAATCACCGCGTCTATTGCTTCCTCGCTGTCGATATGTCCGAACCACCAGTTTTCGGGATACACTACCAGCGAGGGGCCCCGGTCACAGACCCGCAGGCAGCTTGTACAGGACACAGCCACATCGACAAGCCCCCTGTCAGCCAGCTCTTCTTCGAGGTACTGCATGAGTTGCCCCGAAGCGCCTTTGGCGCAGACCCCTTGAGGGGTTCCGTTCATCCTGAACGAAGCGCACAGTAACACATGATGTTTTGGTTTCGTCATCTTTTCTCTCCTTATGTTATTCTAAGCCCCGCAACCGCATCCGGTCCCGGAGCAGCCTTCTCCGGCGCCGCAATGTCCGGTTTTGACACGGTATATGCCGGGAACCTTTTTCCCCGTAAATAGATAGCCCGCGATGTCGCTTATCAGACCCTCGCCGGCGACAAGCTCAAAGCCCCGTCTTTCAAGGACGCGCCTGGGACTTTCGCCGCAGGCGCTGAATAGGATCGCAAAGCAGTCGCCCAGCCTATCCGCCAGGGCTTCCCAGCGGGCGGCGCCTGTCCCCGTGGGCGGCGCGGGGCGCTCTTCCTTCAAAACCGGCTTTCCGTTTTCCAGCGCGAAGACCCAGAACGACGAAGCCTCACCAAGATGGCGGTTCACGAAGAGACCCTCGATGGAGGCGGCCGCCAGGTAGGGACGTTCCGCCGCGGGCCTAGCTGTTCCGGCTTCCCGCAACAGTTCCTCAAGGTCCGCCCGGTTCCGCTCGCCAATGAGCCCCGCGGCGTCGGCGCGGCAGCGTCCGCAGTGGGTCATCTGCCGCAAGCTCTTGCCCGCCTCAAGCCGGAGAGCCGCCATGTCCTCCGGCGCGGGAGGGGCGGCGTTCTCAAAAGCCGTTCCTTCCACAGGCGCCAGCGGGACACAGTTCTGAATGTCCGCGCCGAGTCCGGCCATAGTTTCGGCCACCTTTACCGCGTGGGCATCGTTCACGCCGGGGATGATCACCGTGTTTATCTTCACCGTAAGCCCCAAAGACTTGAGGCGCTTCACCCCCTCGATCTGTTGTTCCAAAAGAAGCGCCGCCCCCTCGACGCCACGGCGGATCCGCGGCCCGTGACGAACCCAGTCGTATATCTTCGCGCCGATTGCGGGGTCTACCGCGTTGCAGGTTACGGTTACGTGGGAGACGCCGAGCGCGGCCAGCCTTTCGGCGTAAACGGCGAGGGCAAGTCCGTTAGTGGCGAGGCAGAGCAGCTTGTCCGGGTAGCGCTCACGAACCATTTCCAGCGTGGTGAGGGACGCTTCCCCGCAGGCAAGGGGATCGCCGGGGCCGGCGATCCCGACGACGGAAATGTTGCCGATCCTTCGCAGCGCCGCGTCGAGATAATCCAGCGCCTGAAAGGGCGAGAGAACCGCGCCGGTAACGCCGGGTCTGCTCTCGTTGACGCAGTCGTACTTGCGGTTGCAGAACTTGCACTGAACATTGCACTTTTCCGCCACCGGAAGGTGTATGCGTCCCGTGCCGCGCCTAAGGGCGGCGTTAAAACAGGGGTGATCGTCAAAGCCCATAGAGCGTTTCCTTTAGATATACGTGTAGCCAACTTCGTGGCGGGACTGCTTTTCTTCCATCAGCGTGTTGCAGACGAGGTCAAAAAGGTTCAGCGTCCCCCTGTATCCCAGGTGCAGTATGCGCTGGGCACCTATCCGGTCGTGGATGGGAAAGCCGCAGCGTACCAGCGGAATCCCCAGGTTCCGGGCAAGGTAGAGCCCCTTGCTGTGTCCGATCACAAGATCGGGCTTGAGGAAGCGGGCCCTCTCCAGCATACCGGCAAAGTCCGCGTCGTCCATGATTTCGGTTTCTTCCCTCGTGTTGCGGAGGACGGAACGAATCCGCGTCTTGAAGGACGGGTTCACGGCCCCCGTTGCCGCGATGACCGGAATCACGCCGATTTCGTCCAGGAAGGACGCGAGGGCGCAGACGAAGTCTTCCTCTCCGTAAATGACCGCCCGCTTCCTGTTGACGTATTTATGCCCGTCGATGTAGGCGTCCACCAGGCGGCCCCGTTCCTTTGTCAGAGCTTCGGGAATCCCCCGTTCCCAAAACGCGGAGAGGGCGGCGAGAAAGGTATCGGCGTTTTCTATGCCGATCGGAAGCTCCACGTTGACCAGCGGGACGCCCCGGTTCTCCATCAGCCAGCGTCCGGCGTCGGAAACGGCGTTTGAGGGGCGTCCCTGATAGATGGTAAGACCGGCGCTACCCATCATCCTAATGTCGTCCAGGCTTGTCCCGCCCTGGGGCAACTTCCGGTAGGTCTCCCATGAGGGCCCGTCCATGCTTTCCGAATAATCGGGGAACAGGGTATAGGGACAGCGCCGGCTGCCCGGCTCGCCGGCGAAGGAACCGAGTATGCGGTGTAGTTCCCGAATATCCTCGGCGGAGACGAAGCCGGAAACAAGGTTAAGACGGGGGGAAGCGCCGCTTCCTGTAGCGCGGCAGGTTTCGACTTCAGCGCCTTCGCCCGCAAGTCTGGACACGGCGGCATACACCGCCTCGTGAAAGCCCTCTACATGGGTTCCCCGGTAACTTGGGGTGGATGCGTAAAACAGAACCGGTTCAAGACCCGCGTTGAGCCGCCCGCCCCGTTTCCGTTCCGCCTCGTACTGTCTGAGGTACATCGGCACGTCTTCGCCTATCGTCTCCGAGAGGCAGGTTGACGTGATCCCTATGGCTTGGGGCTTGTAGGAGCGGGTCATGTTATCCAGCGCGGTGAAGAGGTTGTCCCTGCCGCCGAAGATAGCCGATGTCTCGGTAAAGTTCGACGAGCCTATGTCTATCGGTTCCCGAAAGTGGCTTATCACGTAGCGTCTGATATAGGTGGAACAGCCCTGGGACCCGTGCATCAGCGGGATGCAGCCCTCGATTCCCCGCATCACGAGGGAAGCGCCCAAGGGGGCGCAGAGTTTGCAGGCGTTTCTCGTGGAGGTAAAATGCGTTACCGCCGACGCGGAGGCCGCCACCGGCGCGTTCATACGCTTCCCCCTGCCCCGCGCCGGGCGGGCGCGTACTTCCACACCGGACTCGTTACCGAGGCGTGTACCTCTTTGGCGAAGTTGAGCATCCCCGCGTAACCCGCCAGGGCTTCCTTGCGCTCGTGGTTGTGATCGCAGAAACCTATACCCATCTTGTAGGCGATCGGACGTTCCTTCACGCCGCCGATGAGGAGGTCCGCGCCTTTTTCCAGAATGAAGGACGAAAGTTCCAGCGGGTTGGTATCATCCAGGATGATCGTTCCCTCGCCGGTGATTTCTTTAAGGTACTCGTAATCTTCCGGTGAACCGGTCTGGCTTCCCACAACCACGGTTTCCATGCCCAGATGCCGCAGGGCCTTGACCATAGAGAAGGCTTTGAAGGAACCGCCCACATAGACGGCGGCTTTCTTGCCTTCAAGCTCTTTCCGGTATTCCGCAAGCGCGGGCAGCAGGGCGCTAACTTCTTCGCTAACAAGGTTCCGTGTGTTTTCGTGTATAGCCGCATCGCCAAAGAAGTCCGCCACGTCGTAGAGCGCGCGGGTCATGTCCTCGATGCCGAAATAGGAAGCCCTGATAAACGGTATGCCGTACTTTTCCTTCATCATCTTTGCCAGATAGGTCATGGAGCCGGAACACTGAACCACGTTGAGCCGCGCCCGATGCGCCCTTCCCATCTCGGCCACCCGTCCGTCCCCGGTGAGGCAGGAAACAATCTCCACGCCCATGCGCCGGTAGTAGTCCTTGATGATCCACGTTTCCCCGGCAAGGTTGAACTCCCCCAGTATGTTGATGCCCGCGTGAGAAACCGGCGCGTCATTGTCTTTGCCGGTCAGCCTGAACGCCGCCTCGCAGGCCGCCCTGTAGCCATCCTTCTTTGTCCCCTTAAAGCCCTCGGAGTGAACGGGAATGACCTCGATCCCCCGCTCTCTTTCGACACGGGCGCAGACCGCCTCCACATCGTCCCCGATCAGACCGATGATGCAGGTGCAGTACACAAAGGCCGCCTTGGGCCGGTACTCCACGATGAGCTCGGTGAGGGCGGCGTAGAGCTTCTTTTCGCCACCGTAGATCACCTCGTGTTCCCTAAGGTCTGTCGAAAAGGAGAGGCGGTGCAGCTCCGGCCCCGAAGAGAGGGAACCCCGCAATTCCCATGTATAGGCGGCGCAGCCGATAGGCCCGTGGATCAGGTGCAGGGCGTCCGCTATCGGGTAGAGCACGACCCGCGACCCGCAAAACACGCAGGCACGCTGACTTACCGAACCGGCGGCGCTGGGCTTCTCGCATTCCAGCATGAACGAGTCTTTGCCCTTTTCGAGAACCTGCTTTTTCCGTGCGCTTAAAACTTCTACCATTTTTTATTTCCCAAAACGTAAAGCATTTTGCTTAGGAACTGTACATAAATAAAAATGCAGGGCATTTCATTCTGTACAGTTACTTACATCACCAGCTCGAACTGTTCTTCCGGCGCGTCCCGGTCCTGGCGATCCATGATATTGTCCAGTATCTTGATGAGGAGATGGAGACCGCCACGGTACCCGGTAATAGGCACGTAGGAATGGCCTATCCTGTCGTATATGGGGAAGGCGCAGCGTATCAGCGGAATGTCCATGTCCCGCGCGATGTACTTGCAGTAGCTGTTGCCGAAGAGGAGGTCCGGCTTGTCGTTCCGCATCAACTGGTGGAGGTAGAACAGGTCCGCCTGGGCGCCGCACTTAACCGTCGCGCCGCTTCCGGCGATCTCGCTGACCCGCCGCTCCCACTTTACCCCCGCGGGTGTGCCGGTAACCACGTGCAGCGTCCTCATGCCCGCGTCCGCGCAGAACTGCACAAGGCCGAGCAGGGTATCGGGGTCCCCCATCAGGGAAACCTTTTTGCCGTACAGGTACTGGGCCTTGTCGCAGAGCGCGTCCACGAGCTGCCCCCTTTCGATCCTGATGCTCTCGGGCACCGTGAGGCCCGCCGCTTTCCGTAGCGCGTCTACGAAGGCGTCTGTGGCGCTGATGCCTATGGGAAGGTCGAGTATCCGGGTATTTACCTTGCACTTGCTGTCCAAAAGCCGGGCGGCTTGCGAAGCGCCGATCCTGCCCAGCGCAAAGGCGAGGCGGCTGTCCCCGCTGGCGGCAATTTTTTCCTTTGGCGTCCCTCCCTTGGGGTACATGCGGAATGCGCCGTCCATTGGGGCGTTCACCACCCCGGATGTGTCGGGATACATGATGTACCGGAGCCCCAGTGCCCCGGCGATGCGCTTTATCTCGGTCATGTCGCTCGGTTCTATAAACGAGGGCAGGATCGTAAGCGTGCTGTTCCTCTTCCCGGTGTTTTGGGCGAAACTCTGGACCATTGCGGCAAGCATATTGCCGTAGCCGGTAACGTGGGAGCCCTTGAAGCTGGGGGTCGAGGCGTACATCACCGTCTTGCCCGGCGGAATCTTGTTGTCCGCTATGGCCCGGTTGATTATCTGGGTAAGATCGTCGCCTATGACCTCCGAAAGGCAGGTGGTGTTCACCGCGATGATGTCGGGGTCATAGAGGGCGAAGATGTTGTTGATCGATTCCAGCATATTCGACTGGCCGCCGAACACGGAGGCCCCTTCCGTAAAAGAAGAAGTGCTTGCCATGATCGGCTCGGTGTAGTGGCGTGTGAGCGCGCTCCGGTGATAGGCGCAGCAGCCCTGTGAGCCGTGACTGTGGGGCAGGCACTTGTGAATCCCCAGCGCCGCGTACATGGCCCCCACAGGCTGGCAGGTCTTGGCGGGGTTTATCGTAAGGGCGCTTCGCTCAACGATTTCCTTTGGCGTATGTCTCAAAAGCATAATCTCTCCTCCTTGTTTCATCGTCTGTCATTGTGAGGAGTGGCGCGACGAAGCAATCCACCCGGACGGCAATGTACCGGATTGCTTCCCGCCGCTCGCAATGACGGACGCTTCACTCCTCTATTCATTGCCGTAACTTGCCGAAAGCTCAGGGCTTTCGTCCCACGGGGCCTTGGTAAACTTAAAGACGTTGCAGTTGAGGAGCCGGTCGATCTCGCGGTAAAAATTCACCGCGCCCCGGTAAGCGGCAAAGGGTCCCATGTAATCGTAGCTGTGAAGCTGCTTCATCGGTATCCCGCGCTTCTGTACCACGAACTTTTCCTTGATCCCCGCGCACACCAGATCGGGATGATACCGGTCCAGCAGCTCTTCAAGCTCGTAGTGGTTGCAGTCGTCGATGACCAGCGTCCGTTCCGGCATATCCGCCATCATGCCGTCGTAGTCGTTAAAGGCAAAGCCCTCCCCTTCCATTTTCGCCTTTTCCTCCCCGCTCAACCGGGGGCGGTATCCGGACGGATCGGGTTCAACGGTAAGCTCCTCGATGTTCCGCGAATCGGCGTCCACGATGATCGAAGGTATGACGCGGCGTCCCTCGTAGTCGTCGCGGTGGGCAAACTCGTAGCCCGCCGAAAGGATGTTCACGCCGATCTCCTTGAGGAGTTCCTGATAGTGATGTGCCCGTGAACCGCCCACGTAGAGGATCGCCGTCTTCCCCTCGCAGCGGGAACGCACGTCCAGCCTCACCTTTTCCACTTCCTCCATTTCCCGGTTGACGACCTCCCGGGTTTTTTTGAGCAGCCCCTCATCCTCAAAATACCGCGCGATCTTGAGCAGAGACTTTGACGTGGCCTCGGCGCCGACAAAATTCACCTTGAACCAGGGGATGCCGTACTTTTTTTCCATCATCTCCGCAAGATAGTTGATGGACCGGTGGCACATCACCACGTTGAGGTCGGCGGTCTGGGCGCTGGCAAACTCATCGTAGGTTGAGTTGCCGGAAAAGGTTGAATGAAGGGTAAGGCCGCAGTCCTTCACGACGCGCTCGATCTCAAAGGCGTCGCCGCCGATGTTGTATTCCCCCAGGATGTTGAACCGGAACGCCCCCTCTTTTGGCCGTTCAAGCTGACCTACCACGTCGGTAAAGACCTTGTTGTTCGCCACGTGATGCCCCGCGGACTGGCTCACGCCCTTGTAGCCTTCGCAGGAAAACCCGAATATGTTGATGTCCGGGTACTTCTCCTCCATGGCGCGGGCAACGGCGTGAACGTCATCGCCGATAAGCCCCACCGGACAGGTGGCGAAGATGCCTATTGCTTTGGGGTGGAACAGCGCCACCGCCTCGTCAATGGCGGCTCTCAGTTTCTTCTCGCCGCCGAAGATGATCTCGTCCTCCTGAAGGTCCGTTGACATGGCGTAGGTCATGTAGTTCGGGTCCGCATCGGTGTAGGGCCTGGTCTGGTTCCGCCTCGTGAGCCAGCTGTAGAACCCGCACCCTATGGGGCCGTGGGTGATCTGAAGTATGTCCCGCGTAGGACCTAAGACGACGCCCTTACACCCCGCGTACGCGCAACCCCGCATCGTGATGATCCCCGGAACGGTCCGGGTGTTGGCGAGAATCTCCGGCGCAACGCCGGAATCGGCAAGCTTGTTCACGATGATCTGTTTCGCCCGCTTCTTCGCGACCTTGGGCGGATACCTTTCAAGCAGCTCCGCCTTGAGCTCCGCGGTATCGGGCATTTGATAGACTGTTGACATCATCCCTCCTTGTGAACCCGTGACTCACATATCCAGCACATCGTCGCCGGACTCGCCGGTACGAACCCGCCACGATTCGAAAACCGGCATTACAAAGATTTTACCGTCCCCGCTTCTGCCGGTCCTGTTTACGCCGATCACCGTATTAACCACGGTCTTTACCAGCTTGTCCGGCACAATGACGTTGATCATCCGCTTTGGCACTAGCCGTCCTGCCACGCCCAGCTCTTCCAGCGCGTCGGCATAACGCTCGGCGGCCCCCTCAATGTACCGCGGTATCTCAATGGTACCCTTGCCCCGTCCTAAACATTCCTTGGCATAGAGGGAGCTAATGCCCGCGTCAGCCAAGGCCCGCTTGGTCTTGTTCATCATGTTCATCCTAATGATCGCCATCACCTCTTTCATGCGCCCGCGCCTCCCGCATCCGGTTCCTCTTTGACGCCGGAACTCACGGTATACACCTCGTCAACCGGAGAGACAAAGATTTTGCCGTCCCCATAAGAGCCTTTTCCGGTTCTCGCCGTCTCGATGATCCTCTCCACGACAAACTCCTTGTCCGCGTTCCTCACAACCATCAGAAGCAGCTCCTTGGGGATTTCGTCGTAACTTACCTCCCCGATCTTTATCCCCCGCTGCTTGCCCCGTCCTGACACGTTCATCCGCGTTACCGAAGGGAACCCGTCCGCCATCAGCGCCGCCATCACCGCTTCAGCCTTGTCGGGGCGCACAATCGCTCTAATCATCACCATGCTGTTTCCTCCTTTTGCTAATCAGCGATGCCAAACTCCATCAGCAGTTTTTCCAGTTCCGAGATTTCCAGAGGCTTTGGGATCACGAACATCGTGTTAGCCTCGATAGCCTTGGCCAGTTTGCGGTACTCGTCCGCCTGATTCACCGCCGGGTCAAAGTCGATCACCGTCTTTTTGTTGATCTCCGCCCGCTGAACCATGTTGTCCCGCGGCACAAAGTGGATCATCCGGGTTCCCAGCTTATCCGCCAGCGCGCCGATAAGCTCATCCTCACGATCCACCTTACGGCTGTTGCAGATAAGACCCCCAAGCCGCACCTTCCCCGCTTCGGCGAACTTCATGATGCCCTTGCAGATGTTGTTGGCCGCGTACATCGCCATCATCTCGCCGGAACAGACGATGTATATCTCCTCCGCCTTGCCGTCACGGATCGGCATGGCAAAGCCGCCGCACACCACATCCCCCAGCACGTCGTAGAAGGTGTAGTCCAGCTTGTACTGCTCGCCAAAGGCGCCCAGTTGTTCAAGCAGGTTGATCGAGGTGATGATGCCCCGCCCCGCGCAACCCACGCCCGGCTCCGGCCCGCCCGATTCCACGCAGCGGGTTCCCTTAAACCCGACCTTCACCACGTCTTCCAGGTCAAGGTCCTCCCCTTCTGTGCGAAGGGTGTCCAGCACGGTCTTCTGGGCAAGCCCGTTGAGTAGTAGGCGGGTAGAATCCGCTTTGGGATCGCAGCCCACCACCATCATGTTGTTGCCCATCTCCGCCAGGGCCGCGACGGTATTCTGGGTGGTCGTGGACTTCCCAATGCCGCCCTTACCGTAAATTGCTATTTTTCGCATCTCCTTTTTCTCCGTGTAACGTAATCGTGCGATCCATGATCGCAACATCATAGCCCAGCAAGAACAGTGCCAAGTTTTTAAAATTGGTATGCATCCAACACGGAAACGCCGCACAGACACAGGGCCGTACCGCCTTACCCGTCTACTTAAACAAGCGGGAAAGCGGAAAGCCCCTATTCGCTCCTACCCTGCGCGACCGGCGGTATTTGTTACATTTACCGGCAAATAGTTACAACTTGGTAATATAAGCTACAATTATGTATGAAAATTTCTCGGCTAGATTGACGAAAAATACGGATTTTGTACTATGATTTTCCTAAAACCAAGTATTAACTGCCTTTATCAGGGTAAAATAACATAAATGTAGGAAATGTATTAACAGTAGCCATCATACGCCTGTATCTGTCACCTTTCAGATATATCAAAGAGTTGGCAATGCCCATGCGCCTATCCTGAACGTTATACGAAATTTTGGCACCCAAAATTTATTAAAATGACTTGACAGAATTTAAATTTTAAGGTAGTATAAAATCATGATTGATAATTTTGTTGCTTTAAAAACCGTAAGTTTACTTAAAAAGACTCATTTAGAACAATTGATGCTTTTATTAAAGTCGTTTTTGCCAATAACAAAAGACTTTCATAAAAAAAACCATATTAAGCCCTATAACATTATCCTGGCAGCCTCTGACATCTATTATCGTGAAAATTATCATAGCGATATTATGGCTTACATATTAGAAAACAAAAAAAATGTTATGAAATATTTTATTGACTATATTAATGTCTTATCTGATTTACCAAAAATTGAAATTAATAATTATCTCAACACCGAAATAGTGCGAGAGGAGAATAAGATAGACATATTAATCAGAGATTTGTTAAGCAGACATTGTATAATAATAGAGAATAAGATAAACAATGCCGGTGATATGAGAAGACAACTGCCGAGATATTATAACTCAATCGTAGAAAGCGGGTATGCAGTAGATAGAATAATATATTATTCACTGGATGGAAAAAAACGACCGGATAAATCCACCTGGACTAATGATGATTTACAATTAGAATTGGATAAAATGATTGTATTTGGTGCTGTTGCAAATGGAAGGGGAACTGATTTTATAAATGCTTTTCTTGTTCGGTGTAAAAACAATACAAAGAACGAACAGGAAAAAGCATTTTATTGTCAATACATTGATCTTTTGGAATATTTAGGGAGGAATCAAATGGATTATCAGCTTATGGAAAAATTCTACAAGGAAATGCTTGATATAGAACAATATAATTCTGCATTGAGTATAAGGGATATGCTCAATGATTTTACGACATTTAGGAGAGATCAGATACACGATTTTTTCCTAAATAATCATGCGCCCTTTGAGAAAACGTTTAAACACTCAAGCAATGATACCGTTTATGCATATATAAGGGATATTGCGCCTGAAGAACAGATTAAGATTGATATTGGGACTGAACAAAATCGAACAAATATACGTTTTTGGATACAAGAGGCAAATACTAAATCGGATTTAATAAAAACTATACTTCAAGAAATCGGCGAAGAGAATAGTTTTACAAAAGAAGGTATAAATTCTTATGTAAAAATATTTAGATTTCCGGAAGAAGAAGAAATGATGTATAAATATTTAATAGAACTGTTTGTATTGTTGGATAAAAACAAAGATGTAATTAATACATAAAGTATACATATATAAAAGTCATCGTGTGGTAGGGTGCCAAAACTTCGTATAACAGGACTGTATGCGCTTCGGGGCCTAAAGGCCCCTCGGCCTCCGCGATGGCTAGGTCATTCCGCTACGCTCCATTTCCACACCGTTGTTCCGCCACAGTTTGGCGGCCTTGGAAATGCTACGCATTTCCTTATCCGGGCCGCCCAACCGTCGCATACAGCTGGAACGTTATGCGCAATGCCCCCTAACATGGTCGTAAATCCATTGGTATAAAAAACATATGGAAACAGCACCTAAAAATAGAATAAAAAATTATCGGAATAAAATAATTGTAGCAAAAATCCTTTGCCCCGAATTAGCCTACGCAGGCGGTGTCCATGCCACCTGAAATTTAACCCCTTCGACTCAAAAAGTCACCTCAAAATCATCTTACTGAGGGCGGAGAGCGGCTACGCCACCCGCCCACCGCATTTCTCCCGCTGTCCTATAAAGCAACCGCTGCCTTTGTAGCAAGCATTTTTTGAATATCCCGGCGCGGCGACCCCCCCGAATTGCCGCTTGTATTCACGGTTAAACTGCGTGGGACTGTCATAGCCCACCTCATAGGCCGCCGTTTCCGCGCTCTTGCCCTCCGTCAGCATGAGCCGTTGAGCTTCATGCAAACGCAGCCGTTTTTGAAACTGGAGCAGACTCGTGCCGGTAATCCGGCTAAAATGACGGCACAACGAAGGCTGCGACATATTCACCTGGGCGGCAAGTTCCGCAAGACTAAACAGTTCCCGGTAATGTTCCCGAAGCCAGCTCACCGCCCGGGCAATCTGATTGTTTGGGCTTTCCGCTGTTCCCAAAAGCCTGAAATCCTCCCCCTCCTCCTTTGTTTACTATCTTCTTGGCAGAAGCGCTATAACAATCTGGATGAACTGGTAACACTGCTTAAGCCGTTTGACATAAAGGCCGTGTATTCTGAGCCTGTTCCCAAACCTCAAGTTTTGGAACAGCCTCCACTCTAAACCATGATAAACGCATAGAATTAAGGTGAATTAGGCAGGAGAAGGTTCCGAATAGCCTGGGCGTTGAGCAACTTGAAAATGGACTCAATGTGCCGCTCAAAACTCAGTGCCGGCATAAACCGAATCCCCTTCAAACTCTTGTCATCAAACGCCGTCTGTACCAATGAAAGAATGGCCAGCGCTACCCGCTTCATCGTTTGCAGGT